>JAZQZK010000032.1:0-1943 GCA_045634025.1 Candidatus Scatosoma sp. | reverse complement strand
TGAGTTGCAAGTCGATAATATGAATATCGTTTCTTGCTGCGAAGATGTACTTCTTCATCTTGGGATTCCACTTTCTCGTCTGATGACCGAAGTGAACGCCAGCTTCTAAAAGCTGTTTCATAGTAATAACTGCCATAATTCAAACCTCCGTTTTTTCCTCCTCGGCTAGTGTAGGCTCGTAACTTATCCGCATTGAAAGATTTTACGGACACGGATTACGCACAATCCCCGAGTGTGAATTTTTAGCTTACTTATTTTACCATATAATAACACCAAAATCAAGCGATTTTATATCCTTTTTTCAAGTTTTTTGACTAATTTTTATATATTCTTGTCCCGCGACCGCGCGTATAGGGGAGTGACTCCCCGTTTCCGCCCTAATTTTCGGCTCCATAAACCCCAAAACCCACCGTAAAAAAATAAAAAAGATAGATTTCAAGATTTTTAAGAGCGAGCCTATTGACTTTTCCCCTTCAAATGTTCTATAATCACTATGTAAATGACAAAAACTTAGGAGTTTTTATGACTGCGGAAGATTTTTTCAAACAATTAGCAAGCGTCGCAACCGACTCTCCCGAGCGTTTTGACGAGATTATCGAACGCTTACCGCTTGGGTTAGACACGGAAAAAAGATTCGTCTTCGCCCGCGATATTTCGGGGGTAGATTTACCTACAAAATCGCGTTCGCGCCATACCTGTGTGGTAGGTACGGGTCGTTCGGCGTTTATTCGTCGCCTAATCTTAACGCTCGTTGGCGTCCACGACGAAGGTAAAATCGCGTTCGTTATCGTCTCGCCCAAACGCGAGTACGCAGAACTTTTGAAACTCAAACGCGCGGACGTTTTTATGCCCGTCTTGAACTCTGTGGACGATCTTTGGAACGTCATTCGTGTCTGCAGGGAACAAACCGACCTTCGCGTAGGCGGTGGGGAAAAGATCTACGGCAAACTCGTAATTGTCGCGGACGGCTTAGAAGAACTAACGAACGGCGCGCTTGATTGCTATTTACCTTTCTTTTCGATGACGGCAAGTGGAGCGGAATTAATAACGGGCGTCGATTTAGTCGGTAGCGTGTTCTCGTCAAGTCCGCAAAGTTTCGTAGGCAACGGCGGTTGCCTTGTCACCGTCACCAACCGTGGCGTTGCGGACGTTAGTAGAGTAAGTTTTTCGGGCGAATTAGAACTCCCCACGCCCTTTGAATATCCAAGCGAACCGAGCTTATCAGAGGTAATTTCACTTGTCAACGAGGTGGGGGAATAATGCTATTCACAACCGACGATTTTGACTTTAGTCGCATACCTGCCCCCTTGATAAAGTGGTATCAAGAGAATAAACGGGACTTAGAATGGCGTAAAAACGCCGACCCGTACAGGGTTTGGGTGTCCGAGATTATGCTCCAACAAACCCGCGTAGAAGCGGTAAAGGAATACTACGCCCGCTTTCTAAACGCCCTGCCCGACGTATTCGCTTTAGCGGACTGTTCGGAAGAACTTTTATTAAAGCTTTGGGAAGGACTCGGGTATTATAGCAGGGCAAGAAACTTGCAAAAAACGGCGAAGGTAATCGTCGAAAACTACGGCGGAAAATTCCCCCAAACCAAAGCGGAACTCTTAAAATTACACGGCATCGGGGAATACACGGCAGGCGCAATCGCGTCGATAGCGTTATACAAACGCGAACCTGCGGTGGACGGTAACGTCTTTCGGGTAATCTCACGCTTAACGCAAAACCCAACGGATATTTCCGAACCGAAATATAGGGGATATTTAACGGAAAAACTCCGCGAAGTCTATCCCTCGGAAGGCGTTTTGTGTAGCGATTTTACCCAAGCTTTAATGGAGCTTGGCGCAATGGTTTGCAAACCCCAAACCCCCGAATGTAGCGTTTGTCCGCTTGCTGAAATCTGTTTAAGTAAGGCGTGCGGTACGCAAGAAAAATTCCCC
>JAZQZK010000031.1:0-16132 GCA_045634025.1 Candidatus Scatosoma sp. | reverse complement strand
TGAACTTACGGAAATTAAGTTGGATACGCTTTTGGCTGCTATAAGAAGACAAGATGATAGCGCAGATCTTACTATCACGGACGAGTGGAAAACGCTTATTCTTCAATCGGCAAACTGGGCGAAGAACAACACTTGGACGCACCTTTCCTAATCTAAGCAACAACTAAATAGCTAAAACAAAAAACCGCTACGGAATAAACCCCGTAGCGGTTTTGCTTTATATTCGTTTTACGTCGGTAATCTTGCCGTTTTTTAGTTCTACTTCATATTCGTCCACTTCAAACAGTCTATCCGCTTTTTTTCTAACGAGTCCGCAAACGCTTGGCGTTTTCGTTAGAACGACGCTTTGATAATCGCCTAAAAATTCCTTTAAGTTTTCGGATTTTGATTTGAGTTCGTCGCATAAATACGCCGAGCAATCTAACCCCAAAAGCGCGCTTTCAAGGAAGGCGTAGGGTAAAATCTCGTCGCGTAATCTTCCGCTATGCTCGTTTTCAATCTCGTTTGCAGGCAGGCTAACCCTTGTTTGTTGAACGATGGTAAACTTCGTTTGCTTGGCTTTTTTATCTTTAAGCTCCCAAACGCATTCCGCTTTTCTATTTAGGCTATCCGATAAGGGCAGGGTTGCGAGTAAGGATCCGTTCTCAAGCGAAAATGCGGTTGCGGATTCAAGGAGCAGGCGCTCGCCTAATTTGTTATAAAGGGCGATTTGCGTGGGCGAAGAAATAAGAATAAAATCTTGATAAAATTCTAGCGCGCAACTCTCAAACGACGGGGGCAGGGTTGAGAGAAAGAAACCTTTTCCGCTTTCAATGGAGACCTGAACTCCGCCTTGCGTGAACACCGTAACTAGCGTATCGCCTTCTCGCTCTTGCACTACGACGCGTAGGGTTAGGTCGGTGGAAGGGAAGTCTTTTCCGTACACGGCGAGTCCGTCTTTGAGAAGGTAAATTTCGCATCTATCGGGTGGATTTAGCCGTATATTTTCGTTTAAGAAAAAGCGAATAGGCTGTCCGTTTTCGGGGGTAAATTCCGCGAAGAGATTGTCGGTGGGGGAGATTTCAACATAGCGTTCAAAGGTGTCGGTTAAGCCGAAATACGCGCCGTTCAGGGTTAAAATGCAGGGCTTTGACGATAAAAAATAAACTTTCATACCCTATCATATTGAAACTTCAAAATAAAAATGTATAAAATAAGAAAAATACGGTAATAATTTTTTCAAAGAAAGCGAAAAGCTAAAAATTTGGAGGTGTCAATATGAACAAAATCAACGGCTATACGGAAGAAGAAGCGAAACGATTAGTGGAGTACGTAAAGGACGGAAAACGCGCAGGGAAAACGCTCACTAAACTCTTTGCAAGCTACGGCGCGGAGAACGGCAGGGCGCGTGGTAGCGTGCGAAATTATTATTACGCGCTTATGAAAAATCGTAAAGGGGACGAGAGAATTGTGAAACTGCTTGACGGCAGTAGTCTAAAAGTCGAAGAAATCCGTGAGTTTACCGAAGAAGAAACGGAATCGGCGCTTAGAAGTATCTTGGTCGAAAAAAGCAAGGGGCTGAGCGTTCGTCGAGCTATTTCTAACTTGTCACAGGGCGACGACAAGCTTATGCTCCGTTTGCAAAACAAGTACCGTAACGTACTCAAAAAACAACCCGAACGCCTTGAAAAAATATTAGAAGACATGGGGCTTAATAAGGAAGAGCGAAAAAGGCTTCTTGAATCGGGCAGAAAATCGAGAAACAAACCTGAACAGGAGTTCCTTAAACGAAGATTAGAAAGCGAAATTAACGCGCTTTACGACCGTTTAACGCAAGCGTTAAAGGCGGAGAATGAAAAGCTCCGCGAAGAAAACGAGTTCTTAAAAAGCGAACGAAAATAAAATGGGGCGGGCTTGACTTTTCAAGCCTGTTCTTTTTTCTTAAAAAGTCCGCTTTCTTGCGGTTGCAAATGAAAATTTTGTGAAAGTGCGACATTCTTTTTTTGTAAACACTTGACATTAGGGAGTATACCACATATAATAATAGGGTAATGAAAAATTAAGTGTAGAAAGGAGACGGCTCCTTGAAGTTCTCAAACGGCAGGTTAGGGATTTGGAGCGTTAAGAAGTAGGGACAAGTTATGATAAAAACCATATTAAAAAGCGTGCGGGAATACAAAAAACCTGCGATAATAACGCCTATGTTCATGGTATTAGAAGTGCTTTGCGAGTGCTTAATGCCACTTTGTATGGCGAAAATGGTCAACGAAGTGCAGACGGCAACGGCGTCCGCGCTCACGCCTATTTTGAAATACGGCGCGTTCTTGATTTTGCTTGCGGCGATGTCGCTTTTAAGCGGGATTATGGCAGGCAGGTTCGCGGCGAAAGCGAGCTGTGGGTTCGCAAAGAATTTGCGTCAAGACCTGTTTTATTCGGTGCAGAAATTCTCGTTTGCGGACGTTGATAAGTTCAGTACGTCTTCGCTCGTGACTCGTTTGACGACGGACGTCACCAACACGCAACAGGCGTTCCAAATGTGCTTGCGTATTGTCGTTCGCGTACCGTTGCAGTTTATTTTCGCAATCGTGATGAGCTTTTCAATCAATGCAAAACTCGCTTGGGTGTTCGTGTTAGTCGTGCCTTTTATCCTTACGATTTTGCTTTCGATTATGCGTTACGTAATGCCGTTCTTCCGTAAAATTTTCAAAAAATACGACGCGCTCAACAACTCCGTACAGGAAAACGTTGGCGGTATCCGCGTTGTGAAATCCTTCGTTAGAGAAGACTACGAAAACGAAAAATTCCAAAAAGCATCGGGGCAGGTACGCGATGATTTCATGAAAGCGGAAAAAATCCTTGCCTTAAACTCCCCGACGATGACATTCTTCGTCAACCTTGCGGCAATGCTCATTTCCTTCCTTGGCGCAAAAACGATCATCTCTCTTGGCACGCTTGACGGCGCGTTCTCGACGGGGGATTTGTCCGCGCTCACGACCTACGGTGTGCAAATGCTTTCCTGTCTTATGATGTTCTCGATGGTGTTCGTTATGCTCACCATGTCCTTTGAATCGGCGCGAAGAATCAGTGAAGTGTTAAAGCAACAATCGAATATCGTCACTCCTGAAAACGCGGTGACCGAAGTTAAGGACGGCAGTATCCGTTTTGAAAACGTTAATTTCAAATACTCTGAAAACGCGGACAGGTACGCCCTTTCGGGGATCGACCTTGATATTAAATCGGGAGAAACCGTCGGGGTTTTAGGCGGTACAGGCTCGTCGAAAACCACACTCATTCAGCTTATTCCGCGCCTGTACGATGCGACGGACGGCGGAGTGTTCGTCGGCGGTTTGAACGTGAAGGATTACGACTTAAAATCGCTCAGAAAAGAAGTTGCCGTAGTTCTCCAAAAGAACGTTTTGTTCTCTGGTACGATTAAAGAAAACTTGCGTTGGGGCGACGAAAACGCATCCGACGAAGAGCTTGTTCGGGTCTGTAAACTTGCGCAGGCGCACGAGTTCATTGAAAGTTTCCCCGACGGGTACGATACCTATATCGAACAGGGCGGCACCAACGTTTCGGGCGGACAAAAACAACGCTTGTGTATTGCAAGAGCGTTGGTTAGAAAACCCAAGATTTTGATTTTGGACGATTCAACGAGCGCGGTTGACACCAAGACGGACGCGCTTATCCGCAAAGCGTTCGCGGAAGAAATCCCCGATACGACGAAAATTATCATCGCGCAACGCGTGGCGTCGGTGGAACATGCGGATAAAATTATTATCCTTGACGGCGGTAAGGTCGTCGCTTGCGGTAACCACGCCGAGCTTATGTTGTCGAGTGAGATTTACCGTGAAATTTACGAAGAGCAAACCAAGAAAAGCGCGCAAACAAGCGAAGGGGGTAACGACTAATGGCAGAAGAAAGAAGTTATCAATCCAAACCCCGTCCTATTCGTCCTATGCGTGGTGGTCGCGGTATGCCCGTGCCTAAAGGCGCGATTAAAAAAGGTACGGCAAAACGCCTTTTCAAATGGGTGTTTGGCGAATATAAATGGAAGCTAATTTTAGTCTTTTCCTGTATTCTCATAAGCTCGGTTGCAAACCTTGTTTCTTCGGTATTTATGAAGCAACTCGTCGATGACGTAATCACCCCCGGCGTAAGCCAAGGCTTTGACGCTGTAAAGGGGACTTTACTCTCGTTGGTGGCTACCATGTCCGTGATTTACGCGTCTGCGACCCTGTCTGCGTACCTGCAAGGCAGGACGATGGCAAAGGTCACGCAAGGTATGTTATACGCCTTCCGTGAGAAGATGTTTAATAAAATGCAAACCTTGCCGTTGAAGTATTTCGACACGCACGCCCACGGCGATATTATGAGTAACTACACCAACGACACGGACGCTACTCGCCAGCTCATTTCACAAAGTATCCCGTCGCTGTTTTCGAGTATTTTAACCTTACTCGTCTCCGCAGGGATTATGCTTTGGTACAGCGTTTGGCTTTTCCTTGTCGTTATCGGTTCAACGATCGCAATGTCGCTCGTAATCAAGAAAGTGGGCGGGAACAGTTCTAAATACATGGTCGCGCAACAACGCTCGCTTGCGAAAGAAGAAGGGTTCATGGAAGAGATGATGAAAGGGCAAAAGGTCGTCAAAGTCTTCACCCACGAAGAAGCGTCCGTGAAAGAGTTCGACAAACTCAACGAACAACTCTACCACGACAGCGAACGTGCGCACATGTTCGGGAACATTCTCGGCCCTATCATCAATAACATCGGCAATTTCAACTACGTCTTACTCGCCATCGTCGGCGGATTACTCTTCACGCTCGGCGCGCCGAATATCGGTTTTGAATGCATTAAATCGGGGATTAACCCCATCACGATAGGTACGGTACTCGCCTTCCTGTCTATATCCAAGAACTTCACGCAGACTATCAATCAGCTTTCCCACCAAGTTTCCATGATCGCAATGGGTCTTGCGGGCGCGTCGCGTATTTTTGAGCTTATGGACCAAGAACCCGAAACGGACGAAGGCTACGTCACGCTCGTCAACGCCAAGCGCGCAGGCGACGGTCAACTTATAGAAACGACCGAACGCACGGGGCTTTGGGCTTGGAAACATTACCACCAAGCCGACGATACCACGACGTACACCGAACTCAAAGGCGATATCGTCATGGAAAACGTGGACTTTGGCTACGTGCCTGAAAAACAGGTCTTGAAAAACGTTTCCTTGTACGCGCGTCCTGGTCAAAAAATCGCGTTCGTTGGCGCAACGGGCGCAGGCAAGACCACGATTACAAATCTCATCAACCGTTTCTACGATATTTCGGACGGTAAAATCCGTTACGACGGTATCAACGTCGATAAGATTAAAAAAGCCGACCTTCGTCGTTCGCTCGGCGTAGTTTTGCAGGAAACGAATTTGTTCACGGGTACTGTTATGGACAATATCCGCTACGGTAGGTTAGACGCGTCGGACGAAGAATGTATTAAAGCGGCTGAGCTTGCAAACGCAGACGGGTTTATCCGCCGCCTTCCCGACGGTTATAACACCATGCTCACGAACAACGGCGCAAGCCTGTCCCAAGGCCAACGCCAACTTCTCTCTATCGCAAGAGCCGCCGTTGCCGATCCGCCCGTTATGATTTTGGATGAAGCAACGTCGTCTATCGACACCCACACCGAAGCGCTCGTCCAAGACGGTATGGATAAACTCATGCGCGGCAGAACGGTCTTCGTCATCGCGCACCGTCTTTCCACCGTCCGCAACTCCGATGCTATCATGGTTCTCGACAAAGGCGAAATCATCGAACGTGGCACGCACGAACAGTTGATTGAGCAGAGAGGTGTGTATTATCAGTTGTATACCGGCGCCTTCGAATTAGAATAATAGCTCAATCTATAACGCATCGAAATACGTTGAACTCCGCTTTGTTTAGGTCACGTACGCCTATGTACGCTCCCGTCAACGAATGCTCGTTCGCCTTGTCTTTCTCGGTTCTAAATTGAGCTCACGGCGTTATCGGTTAGGAAATCCGCGTTCTTCGCGTCTTGCTCGTATCTCCAACGCTCCATAAACTTATTCGGACGATTAACAATCGGGTTGGTTAGGTGAGTAACAATCGGTTACGAACTGTAACTTTTTTTCAACCAAAGAAAAGGGGGCTTATTCGGCTACGAATGCTTACACCTTTTCTCCCAAAGAAGGATAGAAAAATTAGGTCAAGGGATTATCCCTTGTGAAAACCGTAGGTTTTAAGCCTACGGTTTTTTCGTGCAGAAAGGACAAAAATCAACGGTTTATACGCTTGCTAAAAAAATCAAATTATGGTATAATAAAATGGCTATGAAAGAAACGCAAGAAATCCTTGAACAACTCAATGACGAACAAATCAAACCGGTCTTACAAACGGAAGGCCCCGTACTCGTTCTCGCGGGCGCAGGTAGCGGTAAAACCCGCGTTTTAACTTCGCGTATCGCTTATCTTATCGGCGAAAAACGCGTACCTGCTGAAGCCATTCTCGCAATCACTTTCACGAACAAGGCGGCGGCGGAAATGAAAGAGCGTATCGAAAAAATCGTCGATGCGCGCGGTATGTGGGTATGCACCATCCATAGTATGTGCGTGCGTATTTTGAGAATGTTCGCCGCCGAAGCAGGCGTTACGCCGAACTTCTCCATTTACAGCGAAACCGAGCGTAGCAACATCATCAAAAAATACTTCCAAGAATGCGACTACGACGACGAAAAACTCTTAAAGAACGCAAAATACCATATCGCGAACGCGAAAATGCTCGGCTACGATCCCGAGCGTTACGCAAACGAATATGCAGGGGATAGGGATATCGACGATATCGTGAAAATCTACGCGAGATACCAAAAGCATTTGAAGGAAAACAACGCGCTTGATTTTGACGATTTATTAAACGAAACCCGTAACCTTTTATACCGTGACGACAACGCAAGAGAATACCTTGCAGGTCGGTTCCGTTACGTACTCGTGGACGAGTTTCAGGACACCAACGCCGTGCAGTACGAGATTGTAAAACTGCTTTCTTCCGTACACGGCAACCTGTTTGCAGTAGGCGACGACGACCAGTCCATCTACGGCTGGCGTGGTGCGAAGATAGAAAATATTCTACACTTTGAAAAGGACTTCAAGGACGCCAAAGTCTTCAAATTAGAGCGGAATTATCGTTCTACAAAAGGCATATTAAAGCTTGCGAACGCCGTCATCAAGAACAACGGCAGGCGTAAAGATAAAACGCTTTGGACGGAGAACGAAGACGGCGACAAACCCAAAGTCCACGAATCGGAAGAAGAAAGCGGAGAGGCTCGGTTCGTTGCTCATACCATCGCAGGGCTTATGCGTTACGGCTATAAATACTCCGATTTCGCAATTTTAATGAGACTCAACGCGCTCACCCGTTCTTTCGAACAAGAGTTCACTTCAGACGGTATTCCCTACAAGGTCTTTGGTGGTTTTAAGTTCTTTGAAAGAAAGGAAATTAAAGACCTGCTTGCCTACCTTCGCCTTATCAACAACCCGTTCGATAGCGAGGCGGCGGTTAGGGTTATCAACTTCCCAAAACGCGGTATCGGCGCGAAGACGGTTGACACTTTACAAAACTACGCCTTTGAAACCGAACTTTCGGTCTACGACGCCCTTTTAGACGTGGACGAAATCGGGTTTAGTGGCGGTACAAAACAAAAGCTTAACGAGTTCACTTCGCTCGTTAAAAAATGGATAAAAGAAAGCCAAGAAATCCCCGTCAACGAGCTTGTAAAACATATCGTCATCGACACGAATATGCGTTCGGCGTACTCCGATAATAGCGACGAGAGTATCAACAAACTCGCAAACATCGAAGAATTTATCACGTCTGTGGACGATTATTGTAGGCTTAACGAAGGGGCGACTTTGACGGACTATCTCAACCAAGTCACCTTAAGCTCGGACACCGACGAAATGGACGATAGCGACTACGTAACGCTCGCAACCATTCACTCCGTCAAGGGCTTGGAATTCAAATGCGTGTTTATCGTCGGCATGGAAGAAAATATCTTGCCCGTATCTCGTAGTGTGGAAAGCCCCGACGATTTAGAAGAAGAACGCCGTCTTGCCTACGTTGCAATCACAAGAGCGAAAGAGCGGTTATATCTCACTCGTTCCAAGAGCCGTTATTTATACGGCAGAAGAGAGCCGACGATTCGTTCAAGGTTCTTAAAAGAACTCGCGTCGGAGTTAGAACTCCCGAGAGAACAATTAAGAAACGGCTATGGTAGTTACGGTTACGGCTCGAACGGTTACGGCGACGACGATCCCGAAGCGTACGGCAACTCCGCTTACGGCGCGGCTCGGTATCAGGATAGAAATAGTGGCAATACTTACGGCTCAAGAAACACCTACGGTGGTTCGTACGGCAGTTCTTACGGTGGCTCAAACTACGGCTCGTCAACCCCCAAACGTACCGCTTGGACGGGCGGAAATTCCACTTACGGTGGTGCAGGTTACGGAAATTCGAGTTCTAATCGCTCGAGCGGTTATACGAGTAGCTACGGCTCAGGTACTTACGGCTCGCAATCAAGCGCGAACAAACAGGGCGGTAGCGTGTACGGAAGTATCGGTGGCGCGAACAAACCCAAGCCCACCGCAAGCAAGGATTTAAGCGTCTTCAAAATCGGCGTAAAAGTCAAGCATCCGAAGTTTGGCGAAGGCACGATTGTCGGTATGCGTGGCGCAGGCGCGAATATGATTTTAGATATAGCCTTTATCGGGTTAGGCATTAAACAATTATCCGCTTCTTTAGCTCCGTTGAGTGTGCTTTAACGGGCGAAACGCGTATATACTTCGCAAGACTGTTAAAATGAATTGCAAACGGAGTTTGCATGAATTGAAATTATAGATTTCATGAATAGGCGATGCCATGAATTGCAAGCTGCGGTTGCATTAAGGAAGTATTTATAAAACTTACCACAATGCAAGGTTCGCCTTGCTATTCACGAACGCATAGCGTTCAATTCACGATAGTATTCTATCAATTCATGACGACAGTCAATTCATCTTGGAGAATTATGGACAGACAAAGACAATTAACAGACATCTTAAACAAATGGGCGTACGAATATTACGTACTCGACAATCCCACCGTTTCCGACGGTGAATACGATAAGCTCTACGACGAGCTTCGTAAACTCGAAGAAGAGACGGGGGTGGTTCTTCCCGATTCCCCCACGCGTAGAGTAGGGGGTGAGCCGATTAAGGCTTTTGACCGCCACGAGCATATCGCAAGGCTTTTTAGCCTTGACAAAGCGGTGACGAAAGAAGAACTCGAAGCCTTCTCCACGCGCGTGGAAAAGGTTGGGGGCGCAGGCGTTGATTACACCGTAGAATACAAATTCGACGGACTTACCGTCTGCCTTACCTACGACAACGGCGAGTTCGTCCGCGCGACCACGCGTGGCAACGGTGTAGTCGGGGAAGACGTTACGGCGCAGGTTTTGACCATTAAATCTTTTCCTTTAACCATCAAATACAAAGGGATTTTGGAAGTCCGTGGGGAAGCGGTTATCCGTTTATCCGTGCTTGAAAAGTACAACCAAACGGCAAGCGAACCTTTGAAAAACGCGCGAAACGCGGTCGCAGGAGCAATTAGAAACCTTGACCCGAAAATCACCGCCGAACGTAAGCCCGATATCTATTTCTACGATATCAATTACATGGGGGGTGGCGAGAGCCTTTCCCAAGTCCAAGCCCACGATTTCTTAATAGAACAAGGCTTTAAGGTATTTCCTTATTTCAAGGTCTGCAAAGGCGAAGAACTCGTCTTAGCAATCGAAGAAATTGAAAAGGGCAGAAAGACGTTAGACGTTCTAACGGACGGCGCGGTTATCAAGGTAAGCGACGATAAAATCCGTGACCTTATGGGCGCGACGGACAAATTCCCTCGTTGGGCAATGGCGTATAAATTTGAAGCGGAAGAAGTAACCACGCTCGTTAAAGACGTCATTTGGCAGGTGGGAAGAACGGGTAAACTTACTCCGCTTGCCCTTTTAGAATCTGTTGATTTAGGCGGCGCGACCGTTTCAAGAGCAACGCTTAACAACTACGGCGATATTTTACGAAAGGACGTTAAAATCGGCAGTCGAGTTCTCGTCCGCCGTTCCAACGAAGTTATCCCTGAAATTTTAGGGACGACCGAGCATTACGAAAATAGCCAAGAAATTCAAAAACCGCATACCTGCCCCGCATGTAACACGGAATTAGAAGAAGTTGGGGCGCATCTATTTTGTCCAAATAAGGCCTGTACGCCAAGAATTTCGGCAAAACTCGACCATTTCGCGTCCAAAAACGCTATGGATATCGACGGATTCTCGGAAAGTACCGCTTCCGCACTCATAGAGCATAGGCAGGTACGAGAGTTTTCCGATTTATACCGCTTAACCGAAGACGATTTGCGGTCGCTCGACGGGTTTAAGGACAAGAAAATTAGTAACCTTCTCAACGCAATAGAGAAAAGCAAAAAGCCTACGCTCGACGCATTCATCTACGCTATCGGCGTGGACGGGGTAGGCAGGGTTGCGGCGGAGGATCTTGCGAAGACCTTTAAGAGCATTGAAAGGCTTAAAACGGCTACGACGGAAGAACTTGTTGGCATGGAAAATATCGGCGAGATTACCGCAAACGGCATCACCGAATATTTCTTGGACGAAGACAACTTGAAAGAACTTGATAACCTTTTCTCGCTCGGCGTGACGCCGATTTGGGAAGAGAAAGGGGATATTGACGGCGTTTTCAAAGGCGAATTAGTCGTTTTAACGGGTACACTCACAAACTTCAAGCGCAGTCAAGCGCAAAAACTCATTGAAGAACAAGGCGGGGTTTGTCAAAGCTCGGTGACGGCGAAAACCACGCTCGTAATCGCGGGCGAAGAAGCGGGCAGTAAGCTTGAAAAGGCGAAAAAATTAGGAATTAAAGTGATAGACGAAGCTACTTTTTCGAAGATGCTCGAAAAAAAGGACTAAAAAGCTGAAAATTCCTTGAAAAAACAGTAAAATAATTCCTATAACCACTTGAAAAAATATAAAAAGTTTGTTATAATGGAATACGATAAATTCTAAAGAATTTAATACGCGCAAGAAAAAGGTGAAACTATGTTAAGTATGACGGGCTACGGCAAAGGCGAATACAAGGAAGGCGGTATTGAACTGACCTGCGAAATCAAGACGGTCAATAACCGTTATTTAGACGTTTCTTTGAAAATGCCGAGAATTTTCACGGCTTACGAAGAAATCATCCGTTCCTTGATCCGTGGCAAGCTCACGCGCGGTCACGCGGACGTATTCGTTTCCTTCAAAGACAAGCGTGAAAAACCCACTTCGCTTTTAGCGGATTTGGCGCTTGCAACGGCGTACGTCAACGCAGCGAAAGCCATCAAAGAACGTTTCCCTGATCTCGTGGACGACGTAACGGTGTCAAACGTACTCCGTTATCCCGAAGTTCTCCGCCAAGACGAAGTCGCATCCGCAGACGAAGAGCTTATAAACGCGCTCAAGACAGCCGTTTCCATGGCGCTTGACAAACTCAACGAAATGCGTAGCGTGGAAGGTGAAAAGCTCAAAGCGGATATGCTTTCGAGAATGACGACGATTGAAGGTTTGGTAAAAGAAGTTTCGTTGCGTGCTCCGAAAGTTGCGGAAGAACACAAGCAAAAACTTTTAACGAGAGTGAGAGAATATCTCGACGGCGTAAACCCCGACGAAAGCAGATTATTAACGGAAGTGGCGGTGTTCACCGACAAATCGAATATCGACGAAGAACTCACGAGATTGTATTCGCATATCGCGCAGTTCCGTGATATTTGCGAAGAAGGTATCGTGGGAAGAAAACTTGATTTCCTCGTCCAAGAATTCAACCGCGAAGCGAACACGACCTGTTCAAAGAGCAACGACGTAGCGATTACAAGGCTCGGACTCGCGCTTAAAAACGAAATTGAAAAGGTGAGAGAACAAGTCCAAAACCTTGAATAACAACAGGCAAAATTTTCGAAGGAGAAAAGGCAAATGAGAAATATTTTGATGGTGGTATCCGGTCCTTCGGGCGTAGGCAAAGGCACGCTCGTAAAACGTTTATGCGCCGAGCGTGAAGACGTAGTGGAATCGGTATCCTGCACCACTCGTGAACCGAGAACGGGCGAAGTCCACGGCAGAGAATATTACTTTATCTCTAAAGACGAGTTCAAGAGCCGTATTGCTAGCGGTGACTTCCTTGAATACGACGAACATTTCGGCAACTTCTACGGCACGCCCATTTCCTTCGTGAAAGAACAGCTCAAAACCCGTTCGGTGGTCTTGGAAATCGACGTCGTAGGAGGCAAGAACGCGAAAAAAGCATTCCCCGAAAGCGTGCTTATCATGATAACTCCGCCGTCCGTGGAAGCGTTGAAAGAAAGACTTTTATCTCGCAACTCGGAAACGGAAGAAGAGATCCAAAACCGACTTTCCCGTCTTGACTACGAACTCGCCCAAGCTGAATTTTATGACCATGTTATCGTCAACGATGATTTGGAAGTGGCGTATAAAGAGCTCAATGAGCTCATTGATAGCGAAAAGAACAACTAAACGCGCATATACTTCGCAATACTTTGTTGAACTTGCGTTTTCCCTTGCTCGTGTACGCATTAGTACACTCCCTTTAGGAAATCCGCGTTCTTCGCGTCTTGCTCGCATCTTCGCGTTTTAACGAAAAACAAAAAAATAAACCCAAAAGGAGACTATAAAATTATGATTAACGAACCTGCAGTTGACGTTTTAATCAGAAAACTTGGTACGGAGGAAGAGCCGGTAAGCCGTTACGCGCTTTGCACGGTTGTAGCAAAACGCGCTCGTCAAATCATTGAAACGGAAAGAAATCTTGGACACCCTTCCGCAGGCAGAGATAAGGAAATCTTGGCCGCTTGCAAGGACATTGCTGACGGAAAAGTAGTTGTCGCAAAAGATTGATTTGATAGCCAAATCGGCTTGCCTCGAATGACCTTCGAGGCATTTTCTCTAACGTCTAAATAACGAAAAATTAGGGTAAAAACGGCTAAAAAGGAGTGTGGACGATGATTGCGGAAGTAATCGTGGACATCGCGTCGAGCGAGACGGATAGAATTTTTGAATATCTCTGCGACGACGATACCGTCGTTGGCAGTCGCGTTCGCGCGCCGTTCGGAAACACCGTTTTACCGGGCTTTGTTATGAACTTAAAACAAACGTCTAAGTACCCTATCCACAAACTCAAAAAGCTTTACAAAACGTCCGACGAACTCCCTGCGCTCACGCCTGAATGCTTACGGCTCGCAAACGAGATGGCGGACAGATACAAAGTCCCCAAAGCGCTCACTTTGCGTCTATTTTTACCTTCGGAAATGCGTACGGGCAAGGTTAGAGAATTGACGAGAAATTACGCTGAGCTTATAAGCGGAGTGGAGATAGATTTCCCCAAAACCGCCAAAAATCAGCGTGGCATGGTCGAGTTTTTGAAAGAAAACGGCAAGACCGATTGCGCGTATTTGAATAAGGAGTTCCCGGGCGCGGTCAACGCGCTTTTGAAAAAGGGCGTAATCGTCGTCACCAAAGAACAACTCCGTCGTGACCCTTATAAACTCGTCGAAGGCGAAAAATTAGAACGTACCTTGACCATCGACCAAGCCCGCGCGGTACAGTCGATTGAAAGTGATTCAAGGACGGCGCAACTTCTTCACGGCGTTACGGGTAGTGGAAAAACGGAGATATATTTAACGCTTATCGGGCGTTGCTTACGCGAAGGGAAAAGCTCGATTTTTCTCGTCCCTGAAATTTCTTTAACCCCGCAAATGCTTTCCCAACTCCGTTCACGGTTCGGGAAAAACGCGGCGATTTTGCATAGCGGACTTTCCGCAGGCGAGAGATTTGACGAGTGGTGGAGATTAAGAACGGGCGAAGCGAAAATCGCCATCGGCGCAAGAAGCGCAATCTTTGCCCCCCTTGAAAATTTAGGGGTAATCATCATCGACGAAGAACACGATTCAAGCTATTTTAGCGAATCGTCCCCCCGTTACAGTACCTACGACGTAGCCCTTTCTCGCGCTAAGCGTAACGGTTGTAAACTCGTTTTAGGTAGCGCAACGCCTGCCGTGGAAACGTATAAAAGAGCAAAGGACGGCGAGCTTAATTTGATTAGGCTTACAAAGCGCATCAACCAACGCCCTTTGCCTGAAATCACCATAGCGGATATGCGTAGAGAAGTCCGCCGTGGCAATAATTCCACCTTCTCAACGGCGCTTAAAGAAGAGCTTGAACGCTGTCTTGCAAGCGGAAATCAAGCGATTTTATTCCTGAATAGAAGGGGGTACTCACAGTCGGTTATTTGCAAGGAATGTGGGTACGTTGCAAAATGCGAAGCGTGTGACGTTTCGCTCACCTATCACAAAGACGAAAAATGCTTAAAATGCCACTATTGTGGCGCGAAATATAAAATGCTTACCGCTTGTCCCGAGTGTGGGGGATACAAACTCGCGTACGCAGGTACAGGTACTCAACGTATCGTGGACGAGCTTCAAAAACTCTATCCAAGCGCGCGGATTTTACGTATGGATAACGACACCACGCGCGGTAAAGAAGGGCATTACAAAATCCTAAAAGCGTTCGGGGAAAAGCGCGCGGATATCTTGGTCGGAACGCAAATGATTGCAAAGGGGCACGACTTCCCGTCCGTCACTCTCGTTGGCATACTCGACGCGGACATGGGTCTGCACTTCTCCGATTATCGTAGCGGAGAGCGTACATTCCAACTCATCACGCAGGTCGCAGGCAGAAGCGGTCGCGCGGAAGAAAAGGGCAAGGTCGTATTGCAAACGTTCAGTCCCGAAAACGACGTATTGCGTTTTGCAATCGCGTACGACTACGAAGGGTTTTACAGAAACGAAATCTCTCGGCGCGCGGCAACGGCATTCCCGCCCTTTTCAAAAATCGTCAGAGTCTTGGTTTCAGGGCTAGACGAGAAGAAAACGCTAGAAGCGTTAAAGACGGTGTACTTCGGGCTCAAAGACCTATACACCGACCAAACGGAAAAATTCCTATTTTTCGATAAAATGCACGCGCCCATTAAACGGATAGAAAATAAATACCGTTATCAAGTCCTTATGCGGCTTGCGGAAGATAGTATCTTACCCGAAATTTATGAAATTTGCGCAGGGGCAAGGAATCGCGACGTGATCATCTCCGTCGAAGAAAACCCCGTCAATTTATCGTAACGTAAGAAAGTTACACCAAAGGAGAAATTATGGCAATTAGAAATATCGTACAAGTCGGCGACGACGTATTAAGACAAAGATGCGCGGAAGTGGAAAACTTTGACGAAAAGCTTTGGTCGCTTTTAGACGACATGAAAGAAACAGTCAAGAAAGAACAAGGCGCAGGGCTTGCCGCGCCGCAAGTCGGCGTACTCCGTCGCGTTGTGGTGGTGGACGTAGCCGAAGGCTATTTTGAATTCATCAACCCCGTCATCTTATCGCAAAAAGGGGAACAAACGGACTGGGAAGGTTGTTTGTCCGTAAAAGGTAAAAGCGGAATCGTATCCCGTCCTATGAAAGTCAAGCTTGCCTACCAAGACCGTAACGGCGACAAGTATCTTCTTCAAGCCAAAGGCTTTTTCGCGCGCGCTATCTGTCACGAGCTTGACCATTTAGACGGCGTTTTGTATATTGATAAGGCTACTCATATTCAGAAAGTATAAAATCGCGTTGTATATATTTCGTATTTCTTCGTTGCGCTGTGGCAACTTTTGGTCGTTTACGCCCAAGTAAACTCCCTTAAATTTCCCTTCCGCACCTTGAACTGCTCGTATCTCCAACGCTCCACAACTTCGGCGATTGACCTCGGTCACGAACCGTAACTTCAAACAACCCAAAGAAAGATAGAAAATCTAAGTCAAGGGATTATCCCTTGGAGGTTATTATGGCAGGAATTTATATTCATATCCCGTTTTGCAGACATAAATGCTCATATTGCGATTTCGCATCTTTTCCCGACAAAATAGACTACGCGGAAGCGTATATGGCTTGTTTGTATAAGGAACTGAAAATGCGTGGTGACGAGCTTAAAGACTACGTTTTCGACACCGTAT
>JAZQZK010000030.1:0-6363 GCA_045634025.1 Candidatus Scatosoma sp. | reverse complement strand
CAGAGGCACGAAGCGCAGTTACAACTGGTGTTTACTTTAAATATGGACATGTGCCTACTGTTAATATTGCCAATGTTAGTAAAAGCTATACGGAGAACAAATATTATGTAAGTGGTAAATATAGAGTAACGGATAATTATGGAGATGGCTATACAGGAAAATTTGATATTACTATCGTTTACAATCCCGAAACTGATACATGCACAGTTACTGAAAAAGAGATACAGGCTGCTTACAAAGACTAAAAAATAGGTGTAAAATAAATAAGCGATTCAACTTTCGCTTAACTCGCTCCACCATAAAAATAAAAACGCCCATATGGGCGTATTTTGTTTTTATATGCCTACCGAATACGTGGCGGGAATTGAGGCTGGGAGCCATTTTGCGAGAGCAAAATGCTTTGTCTCAAGAAAACCTATTTCGATAACATTGACGGTAAAGGACACCATTGAGAATGGCGGAGCGGGCGCCGCTAAAGGCGAAATTCCCACCACCTATAGTTTAGGTTTTTTATTTTGCCGAAACACCGAAAGTTTTTTCATCACGAGCGGTCACGATAAATATCTAATAAGAAATACTACTTTTTTTCTAATTTTTGCTAACATTTTATTTGATTTAATTTTCAAAAAGATATATAATTAATGAGTAGACGTCGTATTATGTCAAAAAATGGGGAGAATTGTATGGAAAACAATCAAAACAAATACAAAAATAAAATTATCACTATCCCGAACGCCCTTTCATTCTTTAGATTATGTCTAATCCCTGTAATAATGTGGATTTATCTCGGGCTTGGCGACTATATTTTTGCAGGATTTATGGTTTTCTTTTCCGGCTTAACCGATCTTGCTGACGGATATATCGCAAGAAAATATAATATGATAAGTGACGTGGGAAAGGTTCTTGACCCCATCGCAGACAAAGGTACGCAAGGCGTTGTCGTAATTCTCTTAGCAACAAAGTTCCCCCTTATTCTCGCCGTAGCCGCTCTTATTTTATTAAAGGAAACCTTTATGGCGATCACCGGTTATATGGTTGTGAAAAAGTGCAACATCGTTCTCGCCGCAGAATGGTATGGAAAGTTATCTTCTCTTATCATCAACGGCGTAGTTATATTGCTTTTGTTATTCCCTGCAATTAATCCACTTGTTTCCAACATACTTATAATAATCACCGCGTTATCTATTTTAATGGCGCTCGTTCTCTACGCTATTAGAAACTTTGGATATTTATATCCCAAAAAATAACCTTTTAAGAAAGGCTCTACTGACAAACGAATCCGCTCGGGTTCGTTTGTTTTCTTTGTTTTATTATTTTACTAAATTTTTTTCATAAAAAAAGGATTTTGTCGATTTATGTCGTATATATAATATGAGAGACGTCTCAATTTTATTTAAGGAGAAAAATATATGCATATTAGAATCGGCTCTATTGTTAAAATCTTTGATGAAGAATTGGGCGAGGAATATACTTATCGCATCGTATCGGGCAACAGGGAAGAAAGCGCTGATCTATCTATTGATAGCGCTCTTGGTAAAGCTTTAATATATAAAAGAGTTGGGGATATTGTCACGGTTAGAGCGGAAGAAGAATATACAGTAGAGATTATAAGCATTGATAATTCTAACGTAATAATCCCTTCGATTACTCCAAATAATACCCGCTCTAATAAGTTGGTTCGTAATTTATATAAAGGTTATGGTACGCGGGCTCAACCGATTTATGACGAGTGCTGTAAAAAGTTTGGTTGGGATTCTAGCAAACGAGGATTGTTTGCGCCACAAAAGCCCTTATATGCGCTAAAAGCAACCCCTGAAGGATACAGTCCCCTTTTTTTGGCTCATAGCAATTGGACTGAATCTAAAGGCGGTAATTGGACGAATACAATTACTCCTACTACCATAGAAGAAAAATGGGATACGTTAGATTATGTTTTTTATCAAGATCAATGCACGCGTGTAGTGTTTGCAAAAACCAAACATTGTAACTATAATTACGTATTTTTAGGTCTTTATAAACCCGTGGCCCATAGAGAAGAAACGCTCCCCAACGGAAAAACTCGGTGGATAAAAATATTTGAAAAAATTTCCGACGAATACAACCCAACGAACGTTTAACTCGCTCCACCATAAAATAAAACACGCCCGTTTGGGCGTTTTTCGTCTATATATTACTTATTTACCGTCTTCGTTAGGTTCGTAATGTGACGCTTGGTTCACAAAGTAGTTGAGCCAGTTGGAGTATAGCAAATTCCCATGCTCGCGCCAAGTGACAAGGGGCGGTTTAGCCACATCGTCATTCGGGAAATAGTTGACGGGGATTGCAATTTCCATACCTAAAGAAAGGTCTCGAAAATATTCCGTTTTTAGCGTTTCGGCGTCGTATTCGGAGTGGCCAGTTATGAAGAATTGACTGCCGTTTCCGTTCGAAACCGCGTACACGCCTGCCTCGTTTGAGACTGCAAGTACCTTTAACGCGTCCACTTTTCTTATATCTTCTTCGTCCACCGCCGTATGACGGGAATGTGGCGCGTAGAACACGTCGTCAAAGCCACGCAATAACTTCGATTGCTTATCTTCTACGGTGTGCGCGAATACGCCAAATTTCTTTTCTGGCAACGTCTTTTTGTTAATGCCATAATGGTAATACAGGCCTGCCTGCGCGCCCCAACAGATATAGAAAACGCTTTTTACGCGCGTCTTAGCCCAGTCCATAATTTCGCAAAGTTCTTGCCAGTAGTCCACTTCTTCAAACTCGAGATGTTCCACAGGCGCGCCCGTTATTATCATTCCGTCGTAATTATTGTTTTTAACGTCGTCAAAGGTCTTATAAAAGGCCGAGAGATGTTCTTGCGAAACGTTCTTTGAGGCGTGCGACTTCGCGTGAATAAGCTCCATTTCCACTACCAGCGGAGTGTTGCCTAGAACTCGAGCGAGTTGGGTTTCCGTTTCTATCTTTTTCGGCATTAAATTAAGCACGAGCACCTTTACTTGCGCGACCGCGTTCTTGTCCGTGATTACGACAAGGTTTTCGCTTTCAAGCGTTTTTACAGCAGGTAACCCTTCTGGAATTTTAATCGGCATTCTCCACCTCCTTTTGCGGAGTTTGTCCGCGATTTTTAGAAAATGGGCATAGCAGGTATGCGTTGAACGTAGTTCTTTATACGTTCGCGAGCGCTTGCTCAATGTCGGCAATCAAGTCTTCGTAGCTTTCAAGACCGCAAGAGAAGCGTACGAGATCGGGCGAAACGCCTGCCGCGGCGAGTTCTTCGTCCGTCATTTGTCTATGCGTTGCGTTTGCAGGGTGTAAGCAACAGGTACGAGCGTCGGCTACGTGCGTTTCAATCGCGGCGATTTTAAGCGCTTTCATGAACTTCTCCGCCGCCGTTCTACCGCCTTTGACGCCGAAACTAACGACGCCACAAGTGCCTTTGGGCATATATTTTTGGGCGAGTTCATAGCTCTTGTCGCCTTTCAAGCCGGGATATACAACCCAACTGATTTTTTCGTGGTTGTCTAAATATTCCGCAACCTTTTGCGCGTTCAAGCAATGGCGTTCCATTCTCACGTGCAGGCTTTCAAGACCTAAATTCAAATAGTACGCGCTTTGCGGGGATTGCGTACAGCCAAAGTCGCGCATGAGTTGCGCAGTCGCCTTGGTGATATACGCGCCTGTACCGAATTTTTCGGCGTACGTGATACCGTGATAGCTTGCATCGGGGGTGCAAAGCCCAGGGAATTTATCCGCGTGGGCAAGCCAGTCGAAGTTACCGCTATCTACGATACAACCACCCACCGCCGAGCCGTGACCGTCCATGTACTTGGTCGTGGAATGGACGACGATATCCGCGCCGAACTCGAAAGGACGGCAATTTACGGGGGTTGCGAAGGTGTTATCCACGATCAAGGGTACGCCGTTTTCGTGGGCGATTTTCGCGAATTTTTCGATGTCGAAAACGACGAGCGCGGGATTGGCTATCGTTTCACCGAATACTGCTTTCGTGTTGGGCTTGAACGCCGAACGGAGTTCGTCTTCCGTGCAGTCGGGATTGACGAAGGTGAAGTCTATACCCATACGCTTCATCGTGACGGCGAACAGGTTATACGTTCCACCGTAAAGGCAGGACGACGCTACCACGTGATCGCCTTGGGAAGCGATGTTGAAGACCGAGAAGAAGGAAGCTGCTTGTCCTGAAGAAAGGAGCATAGCTGACACGCCGCCTTCCAGCTCGCAAATCTTTTTCGCTACCGTATCACAAGTCGGGTTTTGGAGTCTTGAATAAAAATAACCCGTTGCTTCAAGGTCGAAGAGTTTACCCATGTCTTCGCTTGTAGCGTATCTAAAAGTTGTGCTTTGAATGATGGGTACTTGGCGGGGTTCGCCGTTTTGGGGTGTGTAACCGCCTTGTACGCATTTGGTTTCTATGTTCAAATTTTTGTTCGACATAATCGCGCCTCTATAAATAAAAGTTTGAAAACAGTATAACACAAGCGCGTCGAACTGTCAAGTAATTTCAAGAAAACGCCTTTATTTTTATCAAATTCTTATGGATTTTTTTTCTTAGTCTTTGCCAACCGCTTGACGAACGGTAAGTTATCGTTTATAATAGTATAGTACACGAAAGCTTTTAGTGGCGGTATCTTTCGGCTAGTGGCGGTTTCGCCTGACTTCCGTTTGGGTACTGTCGCGGAAAACGGAGTGCGTAATAAATATTAACGAGGTGTTAAAAACCATGAAAGTTATCGTTACCAAGAACTACGATGAAATGAGCGAAAAGGCGGCAAAAATTATTATTGACGTCGTAAAAAACAACCCTAACGCCGTGCTCGGTCTTGCTACCGGCTCTAGCCCTATCGGTACGTATAAAAATATGATTAAGGACCACAAGGAAAACGGTACTTCGTATAAGAACGTATCCACCGTCAACCTTGACGAATACGTGTCCTTGAACGCTGAACACGACCAAAGCTACGCGTATTTCATGCGTACTAACCTTTTTGATTATATCGACGTCGACCAAACCAACACCAACCTTCCTTGCGGTGTAGCAGCGGATTTGCAAGCGGAATGCGACCGTTATAACGGCGTACTCGCAAAGCTCGTTCCCGATATTCAAGTGCTTGGTTTAGGCTCGAACGGTCATATCGGTTTCAACGAACCCGACACCCCTTTCGATTCCGTTACGCATATCGTAGACTTGACGGAAAACACCATTAAAGACAATTCGAGATTGTTCGCGTCTATCGACGAAGTACCCAAGCAAGCGTTGTCTATGGGTATTAAGAACATCATGCAAGCAAAGAGCATCATTATGGTTGTTTCGGGTAAGAACAAGGCAGAAGCGGTGAAAGGCATGGTAAACGGCAAGATTACCCCCGCCCTTCCTGCATCCGTGCTTCAGCTCCATCCCAACGTTACCATCGTTTGCGACGAAGACGCTGCAAGCTTGCTTTAATCGGCTATAAAACAATAAACGACAAGGGGCAGGTACGAGATGAACGTACCTGCCCTTTTATTTTGCTTATTTAATTCCCTGGCTTAATTCCCCTTTAGCCCCCTTTATTCTTCGTCGATAGCAACGACGGTTAAAACGCCGTCTTTTACTTTGAATCGAACGTCGAACTCGGCAAAACGCATGCTGTAAATACGCTCGGGTTCGTCTTGGTAGGACGGGCGCGGATCGTCCGCAAGGCATTCTTTAAGCCCTGCGCGTTTACTCTCGTCGAGTTTTGCAAGTAATTCTTCGGGAAATTCCACTTCTAAACGGTGGTTTTCCACGCTCGTGGCGTAACCGCCAAGCGCGTCCATTTTACAGTCGGCGTGCGGAAGGTACGGCTTGATATCCAAGACCGGCGTACCGTCGAGCAAATCCGCGCCTTCGACTAAAAGGCTCGTACCTGCCCCCTTGCTTTTCTCAATTTTGAGTAGTTTTACGCACGAAAGACCTATGGAATTAGGACGGAATGGCGAGCGTGACGCGAATACGCCTACCCTTTCGTTTCCGCCAAGCCTTGGCGGACGGACGGTTGGGGAGAAGTTTTCTACGTGGGGTTTTGAGAAGTCGAATAGTATCCAGACGTGCGAAAAGCCGTCCAAGCCACGAAAGGCGTCTTCGACTGCGTACTCGGGATAGAAATGAATTTTAGCTAAAAGTCCTGCTCGACCGCTTTGGCGGGGTATGCCGAATTTTTCTTTGAAATCGGTCTCCGCGTAGCCGATGGGCGTTAGCGTAAGTGGCTCACATTTAGGGGGATTTTGCGTGTTTTTCATAATAGAATAAGTATAGCATTTTTTTTGCTTTTTCACAAGCTTTTTCGTGGGAGTTTTTGCGTGAAAAAAATAATGGAAAAATTGTGATTTTGC
>JAZQZK010000029.1:0-5211 GCA_045634025.1 Candidatus Scatosoma sp. | reverse complement strand
AAACTTCTCGTCGGTGGTGTATATCGACAAATCCGACTTCTCGCTCACGCCCCCGCCCAAGTACCAACGCTTGAAAGTGGACGGCTACGTACGTCTTAAAAACGCGTACATTATCCATTGCGACGAAGTGGTAACGGACGAAAACGGCGAAGTGGTAGAGCTTAAATGCTCGGTAGTAGAAAACAGCCGTTCTTCGAGCGATACGAGCGGTATCAAGGTCAAAGGCACTATCCAATGGGTAGACGGCGCAACGGGCGTAGATGCGGAAATCCGCAGATACAGCTATCTCTTGAACGACGCGGAATACGCAGGTCAGGACTTTGGAGAAAGAATGAACCTTGATAGCGAGCATATTTTCTACGGCAAAGCAGAACCGTACCTTGCGGAAGTGGAAAACGGCGTACCTTTCCAACTCATGCGCGTAGGGTACTATAAAAAGACGACGGACGAGCAAGGAAAGCTCGTATTAAGCGAAATCGTTTCGCTGAAAGATAATTTCAATAAATAAGGAGAAAAATAATGACGTATAGCATCTTAGCGTCCAAATCGGAAATGTTAATGAGTATCGTCCAGCTTTTGCCGGCGATATCCTTAATTCTTGGCGCGCTTATCGGCTTTGCGACGGGCATACGTAAAATGCCAAGAGCAGGCGTTGCATGGATGGCGGCGGCATCGCTCTATTCCGTTATTCTCGGCGTTTTACAAGGCGTTTTAGGTAACGGCAACCCCGTCCTTCCCGTAATCGTAGCGACCATCTCTTGCGCAGTCGTCGCAGTTGCGTTCTTCATGGTGACGAAGATCGTCTTCTATCCCCACGACAAGGACATACTCCGTAGCGATATCCAAAAAATTCTTCAAAAAGAAGACAAGTTCCGCCAAATCGAAAAAGAAGAAATGGAAGAGCTTAAAAGAGACCGTGACGCAGACGAAAAGGATTTTGAACGTCTTGAACGCCGTCAACTCAAACGCCGTAAACGCTATCTTGAGAAAATGGACGGTAAAACGTCCTTCATCAGCCGCGTAGTAGCGGCGATAATCGTCGGCGTTGATATGATGTTCGTTGCGTCCGTTTTAATCGAAATCGGCGTATTGTTCGTTGCATCGACTCCGCTCGCAGTCAAATTCCCTAGTCTTTTAGGGCACGAGTTCTTCCAAGAAATCCTTGCAAGCGCGGAAAAGACCGCATTCGACTACGTAATCATCGGCGCGTTCATGTTCGCCGTAGTCAAAGGCTACGAAAGCGGTATGCTTAACTCGATCTATAACTTCGTCTCCAGTATAGCGTCTATCGTGGCGTTTGCAATCGGTTTCTATATCCCGTTCTCGCCCATCGGCGCGGCAGGTGGAAAGTTAGCGTTTACCGAAGGTATCGCAAACAAAATCGTTAGCATTATTCAACCCAAACTCTCTGGACTTATCCCCATCGCAATCCCCGAAACCGTCTATTCCATCATCGGTAAGGTAGCGGTTGGTTGCGCTTACACCGCAGTGCTTATGGTTATAATGTGGTTCGTTACGAGAGCGTTGCGTAAAGCGGTTGACGCGTCTTACAGCAGTTCTACCGTTCGCGTATTCGACGGTTGTTTCGGTGTTATTTTAGGCATTATCACCTGTGTAATCGTAGTAGCGGCAGGGTTCTTCATGTTCTTACTTATTGAAAAAATCGGTTGGTACTCCGCATCGGAAAATCTCTTTGCTGGCACGAATATCTTTGAAGTTCTGTACACCGAGTTCTCCAAACTCGCAGGCGGAATCGCAGAAAAGATTGCAGGTATTATTCGATAAGAAGTTCTTATTTTTGTGGAAAAACCACGCTAAAAACTAAAATCAAAAGGGCAGGTACGCGACGAACGCAAACCTGCCCTTTCCTTATACTATTGGATAAGCCCCTTAAATTTATTCAAAATGGTTAGATAAAATCTCCGCAGTCAAGCGCACAAGATTGAGTAAATTCGAGTCCATCTTCTCGCCTTCCGCCTTTGAGAGCAAAGCTACCGCGCCGATACAATCGCCGTTCGTAACGATAGGCACGATGATTTGCGAAGTCACGCCGTCAATCCAAAGCTCGGAGATGGGGATAATTTGTTCGCCGTCCAAGGCGTTTGCAAGATAACTTTTTCTCTCGCGTAAAACCCTGTCCATTTCAGGGGATAACCGTTTGCCTTCCAAATCCCGTTTCCCTTCGCCCGACGCGTGCAAAACGCCGTCCGTATCACAAATAACGGACAACTTCCCGCTCAATAAATTCAAGGACTTCGCCGTCGATTCACTAAACCCTTCAAGGGTAGCGATAGGCGAGTATTTTTTTAAGGTAAGCTCGTCTCGGTCGGTAAAAATTTCCAAAGGGTCGCCTTCTTTAATACGCAAAGTACGGCGGATTTCTTTAGGGATAACCACTCTACCGAGCTCGTCAATTCTTCTTACGATACCTGTTGCTTTCATACAATTCCCTCCGTTTATAAACAATGTGTGTAGAAAGGGAAAGAATATACTAAAAATTAGAAAAATTTTCTATAAATCTCAAAAACAACGGGGGCAGGTATGCGTTGAACGCTGTTTTTTGGAAACTTTACCAAGCCTTTCCAAAATAAGTTACCACCTAAAAAAATGATTTTACGAATACAGTTTTTGAAAACTTGACGATTATAGCCCTAAACGGTTGAAAAAGGACGGGAAATATGCTATAATTTTTATAGAGGTGAAATTATGAAATATACCGAATTAACTATCCATACGACGACGGAAGCCAGCGAGATTATCGCGGATATTATGTGGAACTACACCGATTTTGGCGTAACCATTTGCGACGTAGCCGACGTCATCGCGCTCCAAAAATGCAAAGATACGCAATATTGGGACTACATGGACGACGACTTAACGGCAGGCGTAAACTCGGACGTACTCGTCAAATGCTACGTAGCGGACGACGTCGCGATGGAAACGATAAAAAATATTTTAACGGATATCCAAAACGCCAAGGACTTGTCTTGTGGCGCGCTTGAGTTTGGCACGCTTGAAGACACCAAGCGTAGCGTTGACGGCGACGACTGGATCGACGTTTGGAAAAAACATTTCAGGCCCATTCATTTAGGCAAAATCGTGGTCGTTCCCGAATGGATAGACTATGAGAAAAAGGAAGACGAACAAGTCGTCCTTCTCGACTCGAATATGGCGTTCGGCACAGGCGAACACGAAACGACGTCTTCGTGCGTAGAACTAATGCAAGAATACGTCACGCCCGATTCCGTATGCATCGACGTCGGTTGCGGTAGCGGTATTTTAGGCATTTCGGCAATCAAGCTCGGCGCGAAGAAAGCGTACTTAACGGACATCGACCCGATCGCAGTCACTAGCGCTACGCACAATGCGAAACTCAACGGCGTTGCGGAAAAAACGGTGGTTGCGCATTCTAACCTTTTAGACGACACGGACATCGTCGGCGACGTCATGATGGCGAACATCACGGGCGAGATTTTGAAAATGCTCGCGCCGTCAATCCCCAAGAACTTGAAAAAGGACGGCGTACTCATTTTAAGCGGAATCATCGAAAGTCGTTTGGAAATGGTCAAGACGGCGTATGAAGAAGTCGGCATGAAAATTATAAGAGAAACTCGCAAAGGCGAGTGGTTCGCTTTGGTGTTAAAACACCGATAAGGAGGGGGCATGTCTGCGTTGAAAAGATTTTTCGTCGAACAAATCGGCGATACGGCTACGTTAATAGGCGAAGAATTCGAGCACGCAAAAAACGTGCTCCGTTTAGGCGTTGGCGACGAAGTCGTCCTACTTGATAATAGCGGAAAGGAATACACCTGTATCGTGGCAAGCGTGGAGAAAAAGTCCATGCTCCTTAACGTGTTAGGCGTAAGCGAAGGGGATAAAGAAGCGGAAACTCCCGTCGCGTTAGCGTTCGGGTACTTGAAGAACGCCGACAAGAACGAGTTTATCGTCCAAAAAGCAGTCGAACTTGGCGTGAAAGAAATCATCGCCTTTTCTTCCGAGTATTCTTCCGCGTTCATGAACGAAAACAAGCTCGACCGCTTGAATAAGGTCTCTAAAGAAAGCGCAAAACAATGCCTTCGTTCGTTCGCTCCCACCGTCCGTTACGCGAAAACCTTAAAGGATGCTTTAGAACTTTTGCAAGGCTATGAAAACAAACTCTTCGCCTGCGAATTTGCCCTTGAAAGCCAAGCGGACGTGAATACGCTCTACGGCTCAACGGCAATGGTCGTTGGTAGCGAAGGCGGTTTCTCCAAAGCGGAAGAATCGCTTGCAAACTCACTCGGGTTCTCTTCCGTCACGCTCGGTAAACGTATCCTTCGCGCGGAAACCGCTTGCGTTGCATTGACGTCTATCGTCATGTTCTCGCTCGGCGAACTTGGCGAAAATTCAGCAAAATGCAGGGGGCAGGTATGAGAGCAGTCGTTTTCACGCTCGGCTGTAAAGTCAACGACGTAGAGAGCGGTTCGCTCATTCGCGGTCTTGAACAGCTCGGCTACGAAGTCTCGCGTGAGCTTGAAAAAGCGGATTTATATATCCTAAACACCTGCGCGGTAACAGGCGAAGCAGAGCGTAAAAGCCGTCAAACGGTCGGCAAATTACAAAAACTCAACCCGAAGGCAAGGATAATCGTTTGCGGTTGCGCGTCCGAGAAATCCCCCAAAGACTTTTTAGATAAAAACGTGTACGCGGTGTTCGGCGCAAAATGTAAGGGTAAAATTTTAGAGCTCGCCAAAGAACAATTCACCGCGTCTTGCGGACTTTCGTATCTTGAAGACTGCGGTCGCAACTACGAAGACCTGCCCACGCCCGAATGTCTTAAAACCCGCAATTTCGTCAAAATCCAAGACGGTTGCGATCGGTTCTGTTCCTATTGCATAATCCCGTACCTTCGTGGTCGTAACCGTTCTCGTGATGCGGACGATTCCGCGCGTGAAATCCTTGAAAGCACCGCCCACGAAACGGTAATCACAGGCATAGACGTCTCCGCGTATAAAGACGGGAAGGGGCGTGACCTTGCCGACCTTTTATTGCTCGTAAAACACGCGAAGACTCGTATCAGGTTAGGCTCAATTGAAGTAAGTCTAATAACGGAAAGATTTATCGACGCCTTAAAACAGGTCGAAAATTTCGCGCCACAATTCCATTTATCTTTGCAAAGCGGTTCAAACGCCGTCTTAAAAAGCATGAACCGTCACTACACGCGTGAAGAAT
>JAZQZK010000028.1:0-3523 GCA_045634025.1 Candidatus Scatosoma sp. | reverse complement strand
TCCGACTTAGATTTCTTGCCTTCGGGCGAGTTTGCCGCTGCCAAAGCGCGTTTTTCCGCGAGTTCGGCTTCGTAGTTCGCTTGTTCTTCCAAGGTCATGGTGGTATAGTCCACTTCTTCTTCGTCGTCTTCTTCGACTACGACTGCCTTTTTCTTCTTGTTCTTCTTGCTGTTTTCACGAAGGAGTCTGTATTGTTCGTCTTCTTGTTCTTTGAGTTCGTCGTCGAAACCGCCCGAAAGCGTGCGGACGAACTTATCCACTTGAACGTACAAATCCGAAGACTTTTCGCCTTTACCAGAGATGATGAGTGGTGTTCTTGCTTCGTCGATTAAAATGGAGTCGACTTCGTCCACGATTGCGTACGTAAGGTCGCGTTGAACCATTCTGTTGATGTCCGTTTTAAGGTTGTCACGAAGGTAGTCGAAACCAAATTCGTTGTTCGTACCGTAAACGATATCGCACTTGTACGCTTCGCGCTTTTCATCGTCGTCCATGCCGGGTACGACCACGCCGACGGTAAGCCCCATGAACTTGTGTACTTTACCCATCCATTCCGCGTCACGCTTTGCAAGATAGTCGTTGACCGTAACGACGTGTACGCTCTTGCCCGTCAAGGCGTTGAGATATGCAGGAAGGGTTGAAACGAGCGTCTTACCTTCACCCGTACGCATTTCTGCGATACGGCCTTGATGTAAACAGATACCGCCGATAATTTGCACGCGGAAATGTTTCATTTTAAGTACGCGCCAAGCTGCTTCGCGGAGCGCGGCGAACGCGTCGGGAAGGATATCGTCAAGCGTTTCACCGTTTGAAAGACGAGTCTTCAAAATCGCCGTTTGCGATTTTAATTCTTCGTCGCTCATAGCGGCGTAGTAGCCGTCTTTCGCTTCTACGACGTCTGCGATCTTACCAAGCTTTTTCAAGCTTTTTCTTGCGTCCGTGCCCATTAAATAATTCACTAATCCCATTGAAAAACTCCAACTGTTTATTGTTTGGCGAAAGGAAATTCCAAGCGCCGTTTTATTCCACTTTCTATTTTACAATATTTTCCCGTAAAATCAAAGCGTTTTTAACCGTTTTTATGAAAAAAATCCGTCGATTTACCACGAATTTACTATTCCCCTACAATATATTGTAGATGCTTTATATATAACCGCTATTTTGTGTTTTTAATCACTTTTTCAAAATACTTCTAAAATGCCTATAAACCCGCTTTGAAAACGGTAGTTTTGCTTGTAGTATTTTGGCGTAATTTTAAGGGGGCAGGTACGCGTTCATCGCATACCTGCCCCCTTTCTTTTGTTTTTTTGTGTTATTCTTCTTTAACAAACGAACGTAAATTGTCGAAGAGTTCTTCGTCTGTCTCTCCGAAATATTCAACGTAAAGTTTTTCTAAAGCAGTCACGTGTTCTTCGTCTGCTACCGCGTAGGACGTACTCATCTCGAAAATGTCATCTATACTGACTATCGCATACAATTGAGCGTCTAACTCCAAAGGTTGTAAATGCAACGGCAAGCTTGCAAATTCACCGTCTTCGTCGGCTTTCCAGCGCGCAATAATTTCCGATTTTTCACGCGGTTTCTTCGCAAGCATTTGACGGTGTTGATAATAGTGGCGAACTTCGTGCGCCGCCATTAAAATTACGATTATTTTTTGATGTTCGTAACTCAAATGACTAAATTTATTTTTAAATCTCTTGTAATCGTAAAAGATCGCCGAGCGTTTTTCAAGATGCACGAATATCATTTGAGCGTCTGCCTTCGTGAGATCCGTTTCATAAACTTCTGGAGGTTTTTTGTAGCCAAGGTCTTTGCAAAGAATCCGTATCGTACGTTCCAAAAACCATACGTAGTCGTTTTTTGCAAATTTCCCGTAACGGTTTTTGCTACTCATCAGAATCCCCCTAATACTTCTCCGCCGAGAAGGTGAATGTGTAAGTGCGGTACGGTTTGTCCACCGTTTTCGCCTTGGTTGATGATTACACGGTAGCCGTCTTGTAACCCTAACTCGTTTGCGAGCGTAGGGATTTTTTCAAAGCAGTATTTCACGATTTCCGCTTTTTCTTCGTCCATTTCCGAAAATAACGCGAAATGCGTTTTGGGGATACATAAATAATGCAATTTTGCTTTGGGTTCAATGTCACGGATTACGATAATTTTATCGTCTTCGTAAAGACGGGGCGAGGGGATTTCCCCTTTGATAATCTTGCAAAAAATACAGTTTTCCATAATTTTTACTCCTTTATGATTGATTTTTACCAAATGAACGGGATTAAACGATATTTGACTTTTTGCTTGTATTCCTTGTAGCCTTGGAGTTCTTTTTCCAAAAATGCTTCTTCGCTTTTAATGCGTTTTGCGATGATGAACGGATAGGCAAGGAAGACGATGAACGCATAGATAGAGCCGAGTACGATAGGCATGGACAAGAATAAAATTAGCGTCGCGCTATACATGGGGTGTCTGACGATTCCGTACAAGCCCGTGTCGATAACCTTTTGGTTTTCTTGGACTTCTATCGTACGGCTTAAATAGGTGTTCTCGCGTAAGACTTCCGCGTATAAAATATACGCTATCAAAAACAGCGCCGCGCCGATGATTACCGCGTACCTGGGTAGCACGTACCAACCAAAACGGACGCCAAGCCCTGCAAGGATAAACCCCGCCAAAAACATAAGTCCGCTTAATTTTACGACAAGACTTTGTTCTTCAAGCTTTTCTTTCGCGTTCAAACGGCTCTTTAATAGGCTTGGATTTTTCGCCATCATGACAAGCCCTGCCACGAACATAGGAACGAACAAAATTCCCATAAGCAACCACCCATACGCGTACGAGAGCGTACCTGCCGGTAAGAAGATGAGCGCCCCCACAAGCACGACGCCTAATACAAATTTTGCTATTGCTTGCATAAATAATTTTGTCGTCATAATTTACTCCTTAATGTTGTGGATTTTTTAGCTTCAATACCGAGTAGTATTGTCAAGGACTTCAACGATGAATCAAGCGCACTGACCGATTAAGCCTTCGTGAACGAGAGAATTTCGTTTCAGTCGAGGCGAAGACCGTAGGCAATACCGAGTAGTATTGTCAAGGGCTTCAACGATGAATCAAGCGAAATTATCCGTTCACTTTACATAAGAGTCCGTCTTTGAAAATAACTTCAACTCGTACCTGGGTGGGGTCTTTGCCGATATCACCCTTTACGTAAAGGCGGAGATAGTTTTCAGAATACCCTTCGGTGTAGCCGTCGATGACGTTCTCGGGGACGATAGTTAGCGTTGCGCCAAGGTACTTTTTAAGGTAAGTTTCTTTTTGCTCTGCGCCTTTTGCAAGGATACGCTCTACACGGTCTTTTTTAACGGAAGACGGGAGTTCTTTGTATTTTTTATAGGCGTTCGTGCCTTCTCTTGGAGAGTACGGAAAAGCGTGGATTTGGGAAAATCCTGCTTCACTGACGATTGATAAAGACTGTAAAAAGTCTTCTTCCGTTTCCGTGGGAAAGCCGACGATAATGTCCGTCGTG
>JAZQZK010000027.1:0-9629 GCA_045634025.1 Candidatus Scatosoma sp. | reverse complement strand
CTACCGAGCCGAGCGTTTTTTCCACGTCCTTTAAAAATTCTTCCGCCGTTTTGCCGTTTAAATCGCGAAGTAAGCGGTTATAATCAAAAATTTTCAAGCTATCCGCAGGGAAAATTACCGACAAGAAGAAGTTAAATTCTTCCGTACCGTCAAAATCGGGGTTTTGTTCACGGCGTTTAAGCCCTGCCTTTACCGCCGACGCCGCGCGGTGATGCCCGTCCGCGATATATAAAGCGGAAAGCTCGTTAAACGCTTGCTCGATCACCGTATCCACCGCCGAAGAAGAACTATCCCAAACGGTATGACGAATTCCGTCGTCCGCAACGAAATCGTACAACGGCGTTTTCTTCGTTTCGTTTTCGATGATTTCGTCTAACGCTTGACTCTTTTTATAAACAAGGAAAATGGGACCCGTTTGCGCCGAGCAGGTATCTACGTGGCGAATTCTATCGAGTTCCTTGTCCGCGCGAGTAAGCTCGTGCTTTTTAATGTTTTCGCTCAAATAATCGTCGATAGACGCGCAACCAACGATACCCGTCTGCGCCCTACCGTCCATCGTTTGACGATAGAAATAGAATTTCTTCGTTTTATCTTGGACGTACACGCCCTTTGCCTCGAAGTCTTTTAAGTTTTGCGCCGCTTTTTGATAGACGCTATCGTCGTATAAATCCACGCCGAGCGGAAGGTCGATTTCCGCTTTGTCGATATGTAAAAAGGAATACGGCTTACCCTTGACTTCTTCTCTTGCTTCGTCGCTCGACATAACGTCGTAGGGAAGCGCCGCGCATTCTTTTACGTACTCGTCTTGCGGCCTAAGCGCCGCAAAAGGTTTTACTATCATAACTATTTCTCCTAATGAAATTCCGTTTCTTAAATACAGTACGCGATCGACGCCAAGCGTTTTGCCGATTCTTTAAGCGATTCTTTTACCGCGTACTCGTCCGGGGAATGTACGCTACCGCCCATTATGCCTAAGTTGTCAAGGCAAGGAATACCTGCCGTCGTAACCTGCGCGGCGTCCGAACCGCCTTTGCTTGCGAACGGCGTTACCGCCGTCAAGCCGTTATTTTCGAATATCTTATTTACGGTGTCTAACAAATCAAGGTTTCTTTGTACGCGTTCCATTGCGGGACGGAACCCAAATTCTTCCACTTCCGTCTTACAACCTTCCACGTAAACGGTGTCCGCAAGGTTTTGCATAAGCTTTGCAATCTCTTCTCTTTGCTTTGCGTTCACGAAACGGAAGTTCGCTCTAAATTCGCAGTACCCAGGTACGGTGTTATGCGTCGTACCGCCCGAAATAACGCCGCAAGTACAGGTGACGCCGTCTTCGTCTTTGATTTTTTCAAGCTCTAAAATTTTATGCGCGGCCTCCGCAATAGCGCTTGCGCCACTCGTCGCGCAAAGCGAAGAATGCGCTTCGATACCCGTAACCTTCACGAGATAGGTAACGATACCCTTACGCTCTACGCAAACTTTGTTTTTATGCATACCTTCAAGATTGAAGAACGCGAGCGAGTCTTTCGCCTTTTCGCAAATGTACGCGATAGTAGGCTTATTGATAGGACGGCTTCCTGCTTCTTCATCGCTTTGTAAAAGCAAGCGAACGGGCCTGTCCTTGAACCCGCATCTATCAAGCGCGTCCATTGCGTACAACGCAGCGACCAAACCGCCTTTACAGTCGGTAACGCCAGGTCCGTAGATATTCTTTTCGTCCATAGTAACGGCAGGCGAACCGAACGCGCCGACGGGATAGACGGTATCCATGTGCGCGGAGAAGGAGATGGGCGCTTTCTTCGCGTCCGCGTTCATCGTAAGGCAAACGACGTTGCCCGTTACGCTTTCAAAGACTTCCGTCTCCCAACCTTTTTGTTTTGCAATATCTATAAAATACTCGCCGAGCTTGTCGATAAGTTCCTTGTTCATCGTGGGCGTTTCCATAGTACAAACAGTTACAAGCGTTTGCAAATACTCTTCGTAAAGCTCGTCTATACAGTCAAATAACTTCTTGCATTCCATAGTGGATACTCCTTCTTATCTTTTCACGGTATTATTGTAGAACATTTTTTCTAAAAAGTCAAGGATATTTAGGGAGATAATCAACTTCCTATCCCCTGTTATTTTCCTTGCATTTTTATAGAATTTTACGAGCGAAAAAAAATTGCGTCGAATGATTGCAAAATTTTTTAAGATATGATATAATGAGAAATAGAGTTATACAAAATCACTCTTTAGAAGGATTTATTTCATAGATGAAAAAAGATTTGAAAGAAAAACTAATCAATAGAAAAATCAAAAAACCCAACCCGCTCGTGATGCCTATTTGCATGGGCGTACTCGGTGTTTTGAACAAAAAATATAAGGTAAAATTCAGCTACGATTATCCCATAAAATCGCTTGACGGCAAGCCTACGATCTTACTGGCGGCTCACTCGTCAAGACTTGAATTTATCTATACCCTTTACGGCTTTAAGAGAAAGGATATCAATATGGTATGCGGATACCAAAACATACTCAAAAAAGGCATTTATCCTTTGTTTATGTCGATAGGGATAATCTCTAAGTACTTATACCAACCCGATATCGTTTGCTTAAAGCAAATGTTCAAGGTCTTAAAGCGTAACGGCGCGCTCGGTCTCTTCCCCGAAGGTATTCAATCAACGAGCGGAAGCACCCACCCTATCAACCCTGCAACAGCGCAGTTTATCAAGCGTAGCAAGGCAAACGTCGTAGTTGCAACTTCCAAAGGCGCGTACCTTGCCACCAACCGCTACTCGTCCGATAGAAAGAACGGACCGATCAACGTTGATTATAGCCTGCTTTTCACCCCTGAAATGCTTGAAAAGCTTAGTGAAGAAGAAATCTATAAAAAGATACTTGAAAAAATCAGCTATAACGACTTCGCGTATAACAAAACCGCTCGGCATAAATACGTAGGCAAAGAGTCAAACGCGTTCGGCATTGACAAAATACTTTTCAAATGCCCTGACTGTAAAAAGGAACACGTCTTACGCGTTGAAAAGGACGCTATCGTCTGTAAAGAGTGTGGGTTTAGCGTAAGAGTCAACGAGTATTACGACTTGGTTGACTGCAACAAACCTTCCTGCCCTTCCGACATTGACAAATGGTACAAATGGCAAAGACGATGCGTTGCGAAAGAGATTCTTGACGAGAATTTTGAAATGCGTTTGCAAGGGAATTTATGCGCGCTCAAAACGGATAAGTTGAGAAAAGTTCCAAAAAATAGAAAGGTTTTATCGACAGGCGAAGTAACGCTTACCCAGAAAGGACTTACCTTCAAAGGTACGCAGGGCGGACAAACAGTCGATTTTGAGTTTGACGCGAAAGGCGTGTATTCACTCACCTTCTCCACCAAAGGTTTCTTGGAGTTCTATTACGGCAACGACTATTACTTAATCGTACCAAACGATACAACCGAACCATTAGTTAAATGGACTTTGGCGTCGGAAGAAATACATAATCTTTACGACGAAAAATGGAGACTCGCATGCGAAGACGTTTACGAGTATCACAAAGGAGACATCTATGAGTAAAAAAGAATTAGACGTAAAAGTAAAATTCGGTCTTAAAAGCTTTATCACCGTCGTCGTGATATTATTAGCGGTTTTGCTGTTCGTTGGGGTTTTGACCTTCGTCATTCCTGCAGGTCGCTACACCATCTACACGACGGATATCGCAAAACAAGGCCAACCTTTCTTCGAGTACACGACCGACGCGTCGCTCAACAAGCAAATCGTACTCGATTCCTTCCGCTTCCTTGCAAACGAGGAGAACCTTTCAAGACTCCCCGTTTATCGCTGGTTAATTTCACCCTTTGAAGCGTTGATTTTTGGTAGCAATAGCTCGAATATGATTATGATTATCGCGTTATTGTTAGTGCTTGGCGGAACGTTCAAGGTCCTTGAAGAAAGTGGCGGACTCGTCTCGCTCGTAAGAGTGATTATGATGAAGCTCCGCTCCAACCGTTTCGGCGTTATTTGGGCAATCACCGCCGTGATTATGGTTTTATCGTCGGTGTTCGGTCTGCAAGAACAGTTGCTTATCTTATACCCCGTCTTCGCTATGCTTTGTACGGCGCTCAACTGGTCCCGCTTTACCGCTATTTCCTTCGTCTTGATCGCATCGGGCGTTGGGTTCACCACCGCAATTACTAACCCGCTCACAATCGGTACGGCGTCGATTGCCGCAGGCGTGGACGTAACCGACGGTTTGTGGTATAGATTGATTATCTTTGCGGTAATGTACGTCGTCACCGCCCTGTTCTTGACCTATTGCGCAAAACAAGACGAAAAACGCGTAACGGAAAAGTTCGACGCGCAAGGCTTTATCAGTGTCTCCCCCGAAACGCTCGCCGACGATCTTTACAAGGCGAAAATGATTATCATTCTCTTCTCCGTCGCGCTCTTGTCCGTTATTATCGCAACGTCGATTGCATCCCTTCGTTCTCTTGCTATGGTATTTATGGCGGTTGCGTTTATCGTGGGTACGGTGATTATCGGTAAAAAGTTATTAGGTACGTATAAACAGCTCGGCAAAAGTTTTGTAGTTGGCGTGAAGGACGTACTCCCGTCTATCGTAATTATTATGATCGCGTTCGGTATTACCCATATCGCGCAACAAGGCAATATCTTACATACCATTTTCTATTACTTCTATAACTCCGTAACGAATATCTCCCCCTACCTTGCCGTCGTTCTTTTGTACGTATTCGTACTCATCATCGAGTTCTTCATTCCCAGCGCGTCGGCAAAAGCGGTTTTGATTATCCCTATGCTCACGCTCGCGCCTATCGAAGGCATTAGCAAGACGGTTATTATCTTAACTTACTTGTTCGCGGACGGCTACACCAACGTTTTGTACCCCACTTGCGGTACTTTGCTCGTTGGGTTAGGGCTTGCAAACGTAAGCTTTGCAGAGTGGTTTAAGAAAACCATTCTCTTCCAACTTCTTTTGTTTGCAATCTCTCTCGCATTCTTAATGTTTGCCGTGTTCATCGGACTGTAAGAAGGGATAATCGTACAATTCAACTTAAACTTAATAAGCAAAAAGCTTTGAAATCAAACGGTTTCAAGGCTTTTTCTTTTAGGCTTACTTGCCACTCTTTCACAAAAATAAAATTTTTCAAAACTTTTTTCGTACAAGCATTGACTTTGTGATAGTATTGTGATACAATAGGTGATAAGGACAAAGTAAGCGTCAAAGACAGCGCTTATTAAAAAAAGGCTATGGCATAGAGAATGGTTGATTTACACCAAAAATATTTTGGTGGATTGACGCGAAAAATTCAAGAAAGGCAAGTATTTTGTAAGGGCGCATACCCTCAGCGGTCTGCAACCGCGCAAGATACGAAGAATTTCGTAGAATTTTTCCGAGCCGTTTTGAGAAACGGCGTTTCAAAAATCAACCAAGCGAAGTGACAGAGCCTAAAACATAGGAGGAAAAAAATGTCTAAAAATCTTATCTATGACATCGGTGACAAACCACAACCTAGCAAACTAATCGTGTTTGCTATCCAACAACTCTTGGCAATTATTGCCGCAACTATCGCCGTTCCCGCGATCGTAGGAAACGGAATGTCCGCTTCCGCTGCATTATTCGGCGCAGGCGTTGGTACGCTCGTTTATCAAGCGTTCACCAAGTTCCGTAGCCCTGTATTCCTTGGCTCGTCTTTCGCGTTTATCGGTTCTATGTGCGCGGCTTTCGCAGGCGCTGTATCTACCGCAGGGGCTGAAGCTATCGGGCTTGGCTATCTTGGTCTTTTGCTCGGCGCTATCTTTGCTGGTCTCGTTTACGTAGTTATCGCGCTCGTCGTTAAATACGTTGGCGTTAAATGGATCAACAAGCTTATGCCCCCCGTCGTTATCGGTCCTACCGTTGCGCTTATCGGGCTTTCCCTTGCAGGCGCTGCTATTAACGACGTATTCTCTTACGGTCCTCAAGACGGCAACGGCGCGTTCGTTATGTCTTTGAACATTTGGCTTTCCTTGATCTGCGCGTTGGTTACTTTGTTCGTCGTTACCCTTTGCTCCACCTATGGTAAGAAGATGACCAAGCTCATCCCCTTCATCATCGGTATTTTGGCAGGTTACGCAGTAGCGTTGGTTTTCACCGTAATCGGTTATATCGCAAAAGTTGACGGTATGAAGGTTATCGACTTCACGCCTTTCACCAACCTTGTTGCAGGTGGCGTTAGCATTAAGACCTTCCTTTCCATTCCCGAATTCTCTTTCGTTAAAGCGTTTAAGGGATTCAAGGATTTCGAATGGAGCTACGTAGCAACGGTTGCAGTTGCTTATATCCCCGTTGCGTTCGTTGTATTCGCAGAACACATTGCTGACCACAAGAACCTTTCTTCTATTATCGAAGAAGACCTTTTGGAAGAACCTGGTTTGCACCGCACCCTTCTTGGCGACGGCGTTGGCTCTATGGTTGGCGCGTTCTTCGGCGGTTGCCCCAACACCACGTACGGCGAATCGGTTGGTTGCGTAGCTATTACTAAAAACGCTTCCGTTATCACCATCACCACGACGGCGATTATGGCTATCCTTATCGCGTTCGTATCGCCTTTCGTTGCATTCCTTGATTCTATCCCCGGTTGCGTTATGGGCGGTGTATGTATCACCCTTTACGGCTTTATCGCAGTTTCCGGTTTGAAGATGATTCAAAAGGTTGACCTTAACGACAACGCAAATCTCTTCACCGTTGCAGCTATCCTTATCCCCGGTATCGGCGGTATGTCTATGGCGATCGGTAAAGTTACCATCACGTCTATCGCTTGCGCGCTTATTCTTGGTATCATCGTAAATATCGTTTTGAATAAGTTCAAAAAGGAAAAAGACGCAGAATAATTTAGATTTCATCTAACAAAAACTAAAAAGAAGAAAGCTCCCAAAAGGAACTTTCTTCTTTTCTTTTTCGCATCTTTATAACAGCCTAAACTTCGAGCGAGAACTCGTCCTTGCCTACGCCACAAAGCTCGCATTCGAAGTCTTTGGGCAGATCGGCAAAGGTAGTACCCTTTTCAATTCCTTTTTCGGGCATACCTTCCTTTTCGTCGTACACCCAACCGCACACGTTGCACACGTATCTGCTCATTTTCTATTCCCCCTTTTCACAAAGTTCCTTTGCAAGCGCGATAATTTGTCCTTCGCTTTCCTTGGATAGCGCCGACAAAATTCTCACAGAATTTTTTGCAAAGGTTATATTTTTACACTTTTCAAACATGCCCCGCATCACTCTTTCCGCTTGTGGCGACCAGCTCCCATTTTCAATAAACGCGACCTGCCTGTTTTGGAAATTCCGTTCTATAAGCTCGTGGATAAACTCGCGCATATACGGAAAAATCTCGCCATTGTAGGTGGTGGTTGCAAGTACTAGCTTCCCGTAGCGAAAAGCGTCTTCCACCGCTTCGGTGAGTTCGCAACGAGCAAGGTCGTATAAGACAACCTTCGCGCCAAGCTCTTTTAAGGCGTCCACCAAGCGTTCTACTGCGCGCTTAGTATTGCCGTAAACGGACGTGTAAGCAACGACGATTCCGTCGCTTTCCACTGCGTAGCTCGACCAAAGCGAATACGTGGATAGATAATAGTCCAAGTTTTCTTTGAGTACAGGGCCGTGCAACGGACAAATGACGGCTATCTCTAACCCCGACAATTTCTTCAAAAGGGCTTGGACCTGCGTACCGAATTTTGCGATAATCCCAACGTAGTACCTACGCGCTTCGCAAAGCCAGTCTTCTTTCACGTCGTTTGCGCCGAATTTCCCGAACGCGTCCGCGGAAAACAAGGTTTTGGACTTCTTATCGTAGGTGACGAACACTTCGGGCCAGTGTACCATAGGCGCGGTCAAGAACGTAAGCTCGCTTTGTCCAAGCGATAGCGTATCGTCGTCTGAAACGATGATCCTACGCTCTTCAAAACCCAAACCGAAGAAGTTTTTCATCATTACGAACGCCTTTTCCGTCGCCACGATTTTCGAGCTTGGGTACGTCTTCGCAAACAACGCGATATTTGCCGAATGATCGGGTTCCATGTGTTGGACGATAAGATATTCGGGTTTGCGGTTTTCGAGCGTTTTTTGGAGCAAAGAAAGCCATTCTACGCCAAATTCTTTGTCGACGGTGTCAAACACGGCAATTTTTTCATCCAAAAGCACGTAGGAGTTATACGCCATACCGTTCGGGGCAGGGTATTGCCCTTCGAACAGGTCGATTTTGTGGTCGTTCACCCCCACGTATTTAATGCTTGGCGTTATCTCCATACCATACCCCCACGCTTCGTCCTTTATAGTATGGCGCAACCCCACTCAAAATTATACAAGATTTTTATTTCTTGCGTACAAAAAACCGACAAATTGCGGTATACACAATTTGTCGGCATGTAGCGAAACCTATTCGCAAGATGCAAAAATTTTATTACTTAATTATTAGGCTAAAAATTTTGATTATTTTTACCTTTCTTAATTATCTATATAACGGATATTTTCTAACGATAAATTTTTAACGTTTTTAATTTTGATAGACTGAATATTCCCGTCTTCGCGTCCGTATAATTGCACGTTTTTGAAACGCAAGTTGTTAAAATAATGCTCTTCTCCGTCCAAGCCGTACAGGTAAATCGTGTAATAATACTTCTCGCTCCTATCCAAGAAAGGATAAGTCCCTTTCACCGTTATATTTTCAAACGTAAGGTTCTCTACCACGGTAGATTCTTCTGCGCCGACGCCGTCGTCGTTGCTATTATAATCAGAACGAACTAAAAGGGACGCAAGACGACAATTTCTCACCGTAATATCTTTTATATACCCGCCACGTTTCGACGTGGTTTTGATGGTAAGCCCCATTTTACAATCGAAAAAGGCGCAATCCCAAATCTTGATATCGCTGATACCGCCCGACACTTCACTGCCGATCGCAATCCCAAAAGGACTCCCAACGCAATCGAAAATGCGAATATTTCTCGTGGGGCGATTGATCAAATTCCCTTCGGGGTTTTTGCCAGATTTTACCGCAACTGCATCGTCGCGGGTATAAAAGTAGGTGTTAAATATCGTACAATCTTCCGAGGAATCGGGATCCCAACCGTCGCCGTTGTTCACTCTTTCCATGCGCAACGTACCGTCTTCGCTTTCCCAGTCCTCCGACATAATTTTACAGCCGTACGTAACCACGTTTCTCGAATATACGAAATGCACGTTCCAAGACGCGCTAAACCCTAACGTAAGACCGCTTATTAAGACGTTCTCGCAGTTATTGATACTAATTAGCTTGCCTCTTGCGCGGCCGGGGACTCTAGTTTCGCTTTCACAGTTTTTCGCGTGTTCTTGACTTTCTGCTAAATCTTTAGCGAGTCGTTCTTTTTCCGCGTTTATAATTTCGTTATGTAAGGGAAGTCCGCCACCGAAAATAGTTCCAGCGCCACGAATGGTAACGTTTCGAGTGGTATATCCAGCGTTACGGTCAAGTACGCCTATATTGATGAGCGAGCGATAACACATACGCTCCGTTCCTTCAAAACGGCTCTTCACCTTAGGCAAATAATCGTCTGGTTTATCCGTACCTTTCAACATTGCGCCTTGTTCCAAATAAAGCTCGCTATCGCTATGCATAT
>JAZQZK010000026.1:0-3255 GCA_045634025.1 Candidatus Scatosoma sp. | reverse complement strand
AAGTAATCGTTGTCCAAGCTTTCGGGTACGGGCGTAATAAGCGGACTGTTCGGCTCGCCACAAACAGATAAGTAATCGTTGATAGCGTTGATGCGCTCAACCACTTTTTCGGTGTCTTCAGGCGACATTTGCGCGCCGTCTTCGCCGTAAACCTTATAGCCGTTGTATTCTTTAGGGTTATGGCTTGCCGTAATCATAATCCCTGCAATCGTTTTAAGGTATCTAACCGCGTACGAGAGCATGGGTACGGGATGTACTTCGTTGAAAAGGTACGCCTTAATTCCGTTCTTTGCCAAAACTTCCGCGGAAACCCTTGCAAACTCTTCGGATTTTCTACGGGTATCGTAGGAAATAACCACACCGCGCGCCTTCGCTTCTTCGCCAAGCGAAAGGATAAATTCGGAAAGACCTTGCGTTGCGCGCATAACGGTATAAACGTTCATCATGTTCATACCATAACCGATAATTCCGCGCATACCTGCCGTACCGAATTCAAGTTCACCGCCGAAACGGTATTCCTTTTCCTTCTCGTCCCCAGCAACGCTCAAAAGCTCGGTTTTGCCTTCTTCGCACAATCTTTCGTCGTTTACCCAAGACTGATAATTCTTTTGATAATCCATATTGCCACCTACCTTATCAATATTATTTCTCAACGTTTTCGGTCGTTTCCGTACCTTCAACGTTTTCAGCCGTTGCTACTAATTGAGCTTCCGCGATATGCGCGATATGTTCCACCGCCAAGGACTCGTCGCCACGAAGCTCGTTGGTTACGATTTGCTCGTAGTTTATGAAATACTTTTTACCCGTCAATGTGTAATAATTAACGTACTGTAAACAAATAAGGAAAAAGGCGGACGCGGGAATGGTCAAAATCAACGCGCTACCAAAGGTCGCAAGACCGCAGATTACGTTAAAGACCATTATCATATAAATACTCACTAAATAGGTAGAAAATACCCCGCTACGCAATTTCTTCTTAACGTTTTTCCAGCTTGAAAGCGCTTGCTTTACGGTGTAGCCGTCCGCCGTCATCGAAGGCATCCAAGTCGACGTGAGCGTCAACTTAAGAGCGTTCGCTAAAACGATAGCGGTTACCGCCAAGAACAAGGAAACGAAGAAACTTAAAAACGAAAGCAAATAGAAGAACAGGAAATAACAACCTGCAACTACGATTACGTCATACACGAAAACCGTTACTGCGTAAACGGCAGCGTACGCGCTTCCCCTACCCAAGTTCTTAATATACGAAGAAGGGAAGGGCGTATCGCCGTACGTTTCCATCTTATCACCCAAGATTTGCCCGAACGAAAAATAGCCCAGCGTGTCAACGAAACGCGTAAGTAAATATACGAACCCACAACCAACGACGGACAAGATAATCGTCAAAGTTTTAGAAGAAATAAAATCAAGCAACGCGCGCGCCGAAACGTCAATTTGTCCATGAAGCTCGTGCAACGCCGTTGAATTGCCGTCAAAGAGAGCAAAAACAAGGTCCTTGACGTTGGTTATCAAAGTTTGCATTTCGCTACTTTCGATTATTTGTACGACTTGCGGAAGCAAGAGCGCGGAATATAACGCAAAGGAAATTACTACTACAATTGCCTTGTAAAGCAGTATCTTATACACGTTTTTGAAATTTTCCATAAAAAGATTTATACTGTTTTTGAATAACATAACTATCTCCTTTATCCTAAATCATCAAATCAATAAAACCTTTTAAGGTCGGCGCGGTCCAACTGCGCGCGGTCAAAATACACGACCAACATTCTAATACAATAAATCAAAATGATAGCGGTATAAAGAACGGTTGCAACGATTAATCCCGCAAGCTCGCCTTGGATAAGGAACACCGTTGCGCCGATTAAAAGTTCGCAAACAAGTAAGAACCAGAATTGCCCCAAAACCAACTTTAACTGGATAGGCGCAAGAAGATGATAGGAATACGTCAACGCGTCAAATGCGTTAAAGCCTGTAATTTGAACGCAAGGCATCCATAAATAGAACACCGACATTGCGTAGAGTAAAACGAACGTCATAAGTAAATATACGACGGCTAATAAAACATACGCGATAACGACGTTGGGGATCCCCGTCACGAAATACCAAAGCGCAGACAATACGAGCGCCCATATTTCGTAAATCACCAAGAACAACAATACCAACCCAGCGGTTGAAATAATATTATCGTTTACTTTAGAAATCAAGCCGTTCAAGGTTCTCTTCCCTATTCTCATATGTTTTTCCAAGAACGCGGTAAGCATCGCCATACAAAGAATAAGCACGATAATACCCGTTATCCCAGAAAACACTTCCTTTTCAGAAGAGAAATTAAAAACGGATACGGTATGGAAAATATTCCAAAACTCATCGCGCGGATTACCGCTTAAGAGATTACTTAAAACGCTTCTCGTCGCAGTCTCGTTGATGGAAAGAGCAAAAAATACAGCAGGAACCGCCGCGAAAAGAAGTACGTACAAGAAATTCTTTGCGATATATTTTAACGTATTTAACGTATAATTCATAATCCATCTCCTTTTTACTGAAATTTTTAATTCTATGCGGAAAAGCTTTGCAGTCTAAATACTCAAACTCTTAAAAAACAAGCTTATCCATACTCTCGAACGCGGTTTCGATTAACCCTTCCACGTCAAGCTTAGCCTCTTCCCTTAAAATATCCTTAAGTTTCGGACGAGTTGCAGGGTAATCGGGCAAGAACACCGTACAACAATCTTCATAAGGCAAGATTGAAATTTCATACGCGCCCATCTTCACCGACTTTTCAATAATCTCGTTTTTGTCAAACCCGATAAGCGGTCTTAAAACGGGCAACTCTTCCACGACGGAATTTGAAGACGTAACCCCTTCAATCGTCTGACTTGCTACCTGCCCCAAACTCTCGCCCGTAATCAAGCATTGCGCGCCGATACGCTTTGCGTGACGCTCTGCAATCCTGAACATAAATCTACGCAAAAGCGTAATCATAAGCTCCGGACGACACTTTTTATGAATTTCTTCTTGAATATGCGTTACGCTGACCGTACAAAGATGGGTACCGCAGGAATATTGAGCAAGCGTTTTTGCAAGGTCAATTACCTTTTCCTTCGCTTGCATATTCGTATAAGGATAGCTATGGAAATGCAAGCAATCGACGTTCATACCACGCTTTGCCATAAGTCGGAGGCCAAGCGGTCTTAGGAAGACAACTTAGTAATTCTACTCCTTGGCTCACAGAACGACATGGCTACGATCCGACTT
>JAZQZK010000025.1:0-2246 GCA_045634025.1 Candidatus Scatosoma sp. | reverse complement strand
CAAAGTCTTCTCTTTGTCTTCTATAATCTTCTAAAATAAGCCTACTTTTTAAGTTCATAACTTCTCCTTTATTAAATAGTTAGATTGACTTTTTATAATTTTCTTTATTCGATTTCTAGCCTACCGCTAATTTGGTGATCTAGATTTTGATGGCAGGACAAATACTCCTCTAACACCGCCCGACAAGACGTTGAAACCATTTTCGGTTCAGCGTTTTGCTTAACTTCTTCGCGCGAAACTGAAAAGAAATCCTTTAAGTTTAGATAGAAGTAATATTGCAAGCCGATTTTATATATTTTGGTATCCTTAATCGGCTCTCCAAACAAGGAAATTTCCTTTAAGGCGCGGGCTTTTTTGTTGTAAACTACTCTCATTCCTTGCGAGAATTGGAAAAATTCACAATGCGAGCCGTCCCAAACTTCATCACGGAGCATATATAAAATCATCTTCTTAAACTGCGCGCCTGTAACCCACAACGCAATCGCCGAATCGTCATACGGAAGACATTCCGTCAAATTGGAAAGCAAAACAATCGGTCCCATTTCCGTTACGCGTATACTTCCCGATCCTACCATCATAACGTCTAGCCTTAAGCTTTCTTGTAAGATGTCGGCTAAAAACCCGCCTAATTCCGTTTCCTGATACCACGAGGGATGCGTTAGTTGACGTTTTAATCGGGTAATCACTCGGCTATATTTTTCTTCCGCTTCCGTCTTATAACCGTTCAATATCTTTTCTAGCGCAGTATCTCTTGGACAATGGGTATCGTTAATCGGAATACTAGTCCATTTGAAACTATTCACACGATTCAAATCCGTATCAATTTCTAAATCAAATCTACCGATTTGGTCGGTACCAGTGCCCGCCTGCGCGATTAAGATACCGTTGACGTTTTCAGGTTGTTTAAGGAAGGTATGGGAGTGTCCGCCGATGAGGATATCCACGCCTAAAGCAGGATTTAATTTCGACGCCAACAACTTATCTTCTTCAAAGCCGATATGCGTAAGCAAAACGGTGCAATCTATATCTAGCGAATTATAGGCGTTGCATATACTCTCCACTTCCGTCACCGCATCGGAAATATCCACGAATTTCCCGACCAGTTCTTCCTTCTTCGCCTGCGGAAGTACGGCATCCGTTAAAATGCCTATAAATAGGATTTTTACGCCGTCCATTTCCATAATGTAATGAGATTTGAACAATCTAGCGTTGTTCGTACTAACGCGCAAATTTGCGTTAATAATCGGGAATTTCGCGCATTTTTCAAGGAACAACAAATGGGCGATGCCGTAGTCGATTTCGTGGTTGCCTATCGTGACTACGTCAGGCGATAGCATATTCATAATCTCAATCGTCGAGATTCCGCGAAACTCAAAATCAATTACCGAGCCTCGAAACATATCGCCTGCAATACAATAAATGGCGTTTTTTTCTTCCTGACGAACTTTGTTCACGTATCCCGAAAGCATGGACACGCCCCCGATCAACTTCGTATCCACTTCTTCTTCGAGAAAATCGCCATGCAAATCGTTAGAATGTAGAATTGTAAGCTTTTTTAGATTTGCCATTTATTCCTCCTTCGCAAGCTATTACGGGCGTTTATTCAATCGTTAAAATATCCGCAAAACCCGTAATTTCAAACACTTCCATAACGCTTTCGCAAACGTTTACAACCTTCATACTACCAATTTGTTGCATCTTCTTTTGAGCGGCAAGTATAACGCGAAGACCTGCGCTGGAAATGTATTCAAGCCCCTTAAAATCAAGGACGAGGTTTTTGGTTTCGCCTAAATCTTCGTTGAGCGTTTTTTCAAGCGAAGGGGCTGTGGTAGTGTCAAGCCTACCAACAATCTCAATAACGGTATTTTCCGCACTCTTTTTAATTTCAATCATCATTTGTCTAAATCTCCTTTATATCTTTTTTATCATTGTTAAAATATTTTTGCCGTTTTCATAAACGTAAGAAACTTCATCCATCGTCTTTTTCGTTATGAAAATCCCCAAACCACCGATATTTCTCTCTTCGGCAGATAAAGTAATGTCCGGATCTTCCTTCTTTAACGGGTCGAACGGAACGCCACTATCTATCATTTGGAAGGTAACGCTTCTGGTTTCTTCGTCAAAACCGAGCTTGAACTCTACGTCGCCTTCGCCGTCTTTATAAGCGTAATGCGCAACGTTAACGAAGACTTCTTCAATCGCAACGCAAAGCGCCATTTGTATCTTCATAGAACAATCCCAAACTT
>JAZQZK010000024.1:0-2178 GCA_045634025.1 Candidatus Scatosoma sp. | reverse complement strand
GTCTACCGCGTAATCACTTACGGGTGTTGGGGGTAATGGGGTTGCAGGTGTAGGTGGTAGGCTTGCTTGTGGACGTTGTATGCCACCTTCAATCTTAATACAGTCGTGTCTTTTAACTTTGCCATCGTGCATATATTGTCTTGTATTGTGTCCGTTGTCACCTTTGGCTATTTTATCCTTAATCCATTGCTTACGAATATTGCGAATTTCACTACCGAGTTTGCAATCATCCAATATTTTTTGCGTTATGGATTCCAGCAAATGCACTTCCCAATACGTATCGTATTTCAATATTGTACCGTAGCAATCTGCAGGTTTGATTTGCGATTCGCCGTTATACGCTTTTGTGTAATGCGTTTCAACGTAAAAGTGGGATTCATGGCGGTCGATAAAATCAAGCACCGCTTTATATGCCTTTATGCTGTTGTCGCGTTCCTCAAAGCAATCTTGCTCGCATTTGATAAACAACGAAGCTATATCGTTTGCAGACATCTCGAATTGCAACGCTTCGTTTACAAGCAGGACTGTCAGGTGTACAGCGGCGTATTTATGCGCTAAACGGTCGGTTAGTCGATCTTTTTTCACCATCAACGTTTTCACCACGTCGAGGGACTCTAAAAACCTGTCGTATAGGTCGTCCAACGGAATTGTCGCTACGTAATCAGCAAATTCTTTGCCTGTAAAGCCGTAGTTTTGGCTTAGTACACGTTTAATCAATGTGGATTGCTCTGCGCTCATCGTCCATTGAATCCCGTATGTGTGCAAGACACGAGCCTTCAAGCCTTGGTCGCCTTTCACGGCATCCATGATGGGAGATTCGCTGGAAGTGATAACTACACCACTCCAACTGCTAATCTCACGAGCTTCACCGCTTCCGTTCATTCGACCTTTTTCTTCGCCTTGCACAATATCATAAACGATACTGGAAAGGTTTAGGTTGTCGTTTGTTGTTATGTCGTCAATAACGAACGGAACGCCGTATACGTCTTTTAGGTGGTAATACAGCATATTTTGAGTGTTGTTAGCACTAATCGTTAGGCTTTTACCGCCATTGCTAACAATAGGGCACATAAACGGGCTTGTCATTAGCATTTCCGCCGTAGATTTACCCACAGTGGACTCGCCGCAGACGTTTATCAAGATTACGCCGCAAATCGGCAGGTTCTTTCAGCCTTGCTGCCACTACTGCCGTATATCCAATGGATATAGCAAGGCTTAATTCGGTGGACGGAAGTACAACATTTCGAATCAAGTACAGATACTTCTCACGATCGCCTTTACGGAACTGCATTTTAGGACGAGCACATATCGCGTGCTTGCCGTCAAAGTCCGTTTCATCGTAGAAATAGTACGTCTTGTCTTCGAATTCGTACCAGCCTAAAACTTTGTTTTGGTACACGATGGAATTCGTCTTTGCGCATTCACGATAACCATACAACAAATGCGAAGCGATAAATCCCGACCAAAACGGGTCAACCATGATGCCGTGTTCACACAATTCGGCGGTTAGGTTGGGGGTGTGTATACTTTTTGCAGAGAGCTGGAAAGTATACGTGCGGAGATGATGGTCATTGACGTAAATTTCGAGTTGGTCAAGACCGTTAGGGTTTTCTACGCTACGAATGATTGATTGCACGTAGAAAAGGGGTGCTATGTCCTGTTGGACTTCGCCTTCTTGGTTGCAATAGTCGAGGCAACCGCTCGGTTTCGTTTCTTATCATCATAAGAAAGCCTCCGTGAAAATTATTTACCGTCGTTTTTTGTCGATTTTAGAACGAAAAACGCCAAAATTGACGTTTTTCGCACTATTTTTCAAAAAAGACTGTATAATTATTTGTTCTGGCGATATTTTTTAAAAATGGAAATCGTGAATGAAAGAACAATTACGCACGCGCGATTTGTTCTCACGATTCCTAACAGTTGGGATTTGATAGAACAATACGCACGTCGTGTGCGCGTTCTTAACAATATTATGGCAATAGCTCAATAAGAAAAATAATCCACTTGGGGTTATTTTTCTTTCACGAGATACCATATTGCGTTTTTGCGTTTACCCGAGATATACCTGTCTTGCTTCATTCGGTCTATGATTTGCCCTGCTTCAAAATAGGACAGGCAAAGGCGACGTTGCAGGTGGGATATACACACCTTCCCGTCTTCCTTTGCTATCCGTATTGC
>JAZQZK010000023.1:0-1720 GCA_045634025.1 Candidatus Scatosoma sp. | reverse complement strand
AGCAAACTTGGAAGAAATTACCTGAACGCCACTTTCAGAATACAAGCTATAACGAATGTCCTCGGCAAATAAATTCGCGCCGAAATCGCCTAACAATTCAAGTTCCGTCCACACGTTACCACGCGTAAAAATACAATCCCCCACCTTAATTTTCTTCGCGTCCACCCCTACCAGGTACGCGATAAGCTTACCCTCGTAAGATACGCCCTCTATCTCAATATCCTTTAATACGACCTCTATTTTCTCTTCATAATACTGCGCAGACACCACCTCACCGTACACGTCAAACTCACCGTGAATACTAGGCGAAGCGAGATAGGCTTGCGCTCTTGTAAAATAGGAAAGCCCACCAAGCGTAAAGGCGAGCGCGAGAAACCAAATAGCAATCAACGAGCTTTTGTTTCTTAAAATAAAATACACGGTAGCAAAAACGAGCAAAAGCAAAATCGTCCACCAAGCGGACAAATCGTACGCTACCAAGCAAAAGGCGAAGAAAATCCCCAAACAAAGAAAAAGAAAAACGAACAGACAGGGACGGAAGTTAAATAGTCTTCCGTCATAATCCCACCATTCCGTTTTTCTTTCTTCGTTCTTCATTCGTTTAATTATTAAATTCGTTATTTTACCAAATTACGCGAGCGTTATTCTATCCGAAACAGAACGCACGAACATACCCTTATCTTCGCCAAGCGCAATGCAATCGTTGATAAAGAGCGAGAATTTCTCAGTCGGCTTCGTCACGCGCAAAACGGTTGCGCAAAGGGTTACGATTTCGTCCACGTACAACGCAACTTTGTCTTCAAGCGCGCCACGCACCATCGCCAAAATTTCGTAAGGCGTGAAATCGGTCTCCGTCTTTCTCAATACTTCGCCCGTTTCCACACGGTACTTGTCAAGCAAGCTATACTTATCCGTTTTACGATAATATACCGTACCTAAAAGCTTTTCCGTCTTAAATCCACAAAGAGCTACGAGCGCTTGCATACGCGTTTCCACTTTCGCGCCGTATTTCAAAATCCCCAAGCCCGTCAAACATCTCTTCACGAGGAAATCGTAAGAAATAGGCTCTTCCACCGTCACGATAGCTTTCAGGCGCGAGATAATCTCTGCGTCGTTATCACCTGAAGTTACGAACGTTGCGTTCTCTACTCGCTGGTCAAGGACTGCTACTTTATACGGACGCTTTGCGCGAAGCAAATTGTTTCCGCCCTTCTTATCCGCGCCCGTCAAACGGTCAAGCAAGTCCTTAATGCGCTTAATTTCACGTTTAGGATTATTATAATAATTGATTGCATAAACGCGCGTAACATTCCAGTTATTGCGTTTGAGGGTTTGGATTTGCAATACGTTCCTGTCCTTAATGGAGAAAGAGTTCGGCGTATCGCACATGATTGCAAGAATGAATCTGTGTTTATTTTTCGGGTCAACGACGGCAACGTCGATTTTGAAATCGGACACGCCAACGTCGTAACGGCAATCGTAGCCGTAGGAAGAAAGTTCTTCGGCAATATACTTACCAATGCCAACCTTCTTACTCGTGAGGTTACCCGAGGGAATTGCAAGAGTCGTTCTGCCCTTTTCCGCAAATTCAAGGAACGCCTTTAACCCAGCCACGCCCTTGGAATTTGTCTTCGTTAAATCAATCATAGCCGCTGTAATCGACGAGAAGACACACATTTCCTCTCTCGCGCGAGATACGGCAACGTTAAGTCTACGCCAG
>JAZQZK010000022.1:0-3271 GCA_045634025.1 Candidatus Scatosoma sp. | reverse complement strand
CGTTTGGAAAGACTTATCAAAGAAAGAATGGCTACGCAAGACCCGATGGAGATTACGCCCTCCGCGCTTATCAACATCCGTCCCGTATCCGCGGTTATCCGCGAATTCTTCGGCTCTTCGCAGTTGTCGCAATTCATGGATCAAACCAACCCGATTGCAGAACTTACCCACAAACGTAAGCTTTCCGCGCTCGGTCCCGGCGGGTTGAACCGTGACCGCGCTACCTTCGAAGTTCGTGACATTCACCACACGCACTATGGTAGAATGTGTCCTATCGAAACGCCGGAAGGTCAAAACATCGGGTTGATTTCTTCGCTCGCTACCTTCGCAAAGGTAAACGAGTACGGCTTCATCATGAGCCCTTATCGTCGTGTGGACAAGACCACGGGCGTAGTTACTAGCCACGTTGACTATCTCACGGCAGACGAAGAAGATAAATACGTCGTTGCGCAAGCAAACGAACCGCTCGACGAAGATGGTAAATTCATCAACGAACGCGTAGGTTGCCGTCACCAAGACCTTATTACCGAAATGCCTAGAGAGAAAATGGACTACATGGACGTTTCTCCCAAGCAACTCGTTTCGGTTGCAACCGCGCTTATTCCCTTCCTTGAAAACGACGATACCAACCGTGCTCTCATGGGCTCGAACATGCAACGTCAAGCAGTTCCTCTTTTGAAGACGGAATCGGCTATCGTAGCAACGGGTATCGAAGGCGAAATCGCTAAATACTCGGGCGTTATCGTTACCGCAAGAGAAGCGGGCGTAGTCGTTGGCTGCTGCTCGAACATGATTAAAATTCGTGAGGACGACGGCACGATCGCTGAATATCCTTTGAAGAAGTTCGAACGTTCCAACGCTGGTACGTCTTTGAACCAAAGACCTATCGTTTCGACGGGTGATAGAGTAGCGAAAGGCGAAGTTATCGCAGACGGTCCTTCCACCAACAACGGTGAGCTTGCGCTCGGTAAGAATATTCTCATCGGTTATATGGAATGGGAAGGCTACAACTACGAAGACGCTATCTTGCTCTCTGAAAAACTCGTTCAAAACGACGTGTTCACGTCTATCCATATCGAAGAACACGAAACGGAAGCGAGAGATACCAAGCTCGGCCCTGAAGAAATTACGCGTGATATCCCCAACGTTGGCGACGACGCTCTTAAAGATCTCGACGAAGACGGTATTATCCGTATCGGCGCAGAAGTACAAAGCGGCGACATTCTCGTTGGTAAGGTATCCCCGAAGGGCGAAGCAGAACTCACGCCCGAAGAAAGATTGCTTCGCGCTATCTTTGGCGAAAAGTCCAGAGAAGTCCGCGATACGTCTTTGAGAGTACCTCACGGCGAAGGCGGTGTAGTCGTTGACGTTAAGGTATTCACGAGAGAAAACAAAGACGAGCTTGACCCTGGTGTTAATAAGCTTGTCAGAGTATATATTGCGCAAAAACGTAAGATCCAAGTCGGTGATAAGATGGCAGGTCGTCACGGTAACAAGGGCGTTATCTCCCGCGTGCTTTCGCAAGCGGATATGCCGTTCCTTGCAGACGGTACGCCTTTGCAAATCTTGTTGAACCCCCTTGGCGTTCCTTCGCGTATGAACATCGGTCAGGTACTCGAAGTGCACCTTGGCTACGTTTGTAAGCAACGCGGTTGGAAGATCGCAACGCCCGTATTCGACGGCGCAACCGAGAAAGATATTGAGCAAATGTTCCGCGAAAACAATCTCTTGAACCCCGACGGCAAGGTTGACGGTAAGTTCCAAGTCTTCGACGGTAGAACTGGCGAAGCGTTCGAAAACCGCGTTACCATCGGCGTTCAATATATGATTAAACTTATCCACCTTGTTGACGACAAGATTCACGCTCGTTCTATCGGTCCTTACTCGCTCGTTACGCAACAACCCCTCGGCGGTAAAGCGCAATTCGGCGGACAAAGATTCGGTGAAATGGAAGTTTGGGCGCTCGAAGCTTACGGCGCGGCGCACATCTTGCAAGAAATCTTGACGGTTAAGTCGGACGATATCGTAGGTCGTGTGAAGACGTACGAATCCATCGTCAAGGGCGAAAACATTTCCGAACCCGGTATTCCCGAAGCGTTCAAAGTCTTGCTCAAAGAATTGCAAGCGCTTGCGCTTGACGTTAAGGTTCTTACCGAAATGGGCGACGAACTCGTTATCCGTGAATTTGAGGAAGAAGAACCCGCAAGCAACGCTCCCGAGAAATTCGAGCCTATCAAGGACGAAGACTTCGAAGTTATCGACTTCAACGAAGACGATGAAGACGACGAAGACGACTTCTCTGGCGACAGCATCTTCGAAGAAGATGAAGATTCCTTATTCGACGAAGACGAAGGCGAACTTTCCGAAGACGACTTCGCTGATATCGACGAAGAACTTAACTTCGGTTCGCTTTTCGACGACATGGAAGACGACGAGGATTTGGAGTAAGGAGGTAATAGTATGTACGAATTAAACGATTTCAATTCAATTCAAATCAGCATAGCATCTCCTGAAAAAATCAGGGAATGGTCGTACGGCGAAGTAACCAAGCCCGAGACCATCAATTACCGTACCCAAAAACCCGAACGCGACGGTCTTTTCTGCGAAAAGATCTTCGGGCCGATGAAGGACTGGGAATGTCATTGCGGTAAATATAAGAGAGTAAAATATAAAGGCCACGTCTGTGAAAAGTGTGGCGTTGAAATTACCCGTAGTAAAGTACGTCGTGAAAGAATGGGGCATATCGAGCTTGCAGCTCCCGTTTCCCATATCTGGTATTTCAAAGGCGTGCCTTCCAAAATCGGTCTTTTGCTCGACATGGGTCCCAAGCAACTTGAACACGTTATCTATTTCGCGTGCTACGTTGTCCTTGATCCGGGCGAAATTTCCGAGCTTTCCGCAAAGGAAGTTATTAACGATAAGCGCTTGAACGAGCTTTACGATACGTACGGCGATTTGAGCGAAAAGGGCTTGAAACTCGGCATGGGCGCAGAAGCAATCCGCGAACTTTTGATGGCGGTTGACCTTGACGCTGAAGCTGAAGCTTGCAAGAAGATTATCGACGAAAACGTAAACAAAGAAAAGGGTATGGGTCAAAAGGCTGTCAAGGCGATTAAGCGTCTTGAAGTTATCGAATCCTTCAGAAAGAGCGGTAACCGCCCTGAATGGATGATTATGACGGTACTTCCCGTTATTCCCCCCGATATCCGTCCCATGGTACAACTCGACGGCGGTAGATTTGCTACGTCCGACTTGAACGACTTGTACCGTC
>JAZQZK010000021.1:0-4067 GCA_045634025.1 Candidatus Scatosoma sp. | reverse complement strand
CCGCTTGGCCTCCGACTTCACGCGCCGCTACGAGTTTTCTAGGCGACATGATTAACATGGAATACGCGCCCACGAGCTTGTCCATTGCCTTGCTTACCGCTTCTTCAATCGACGAAGTTTCCAAACGTTCGCGAGTGATGACGTTAGAGATAACTTCTACGTCGTTCGCGGAATGGAAGATCGAGCCTTTCAATTCCAAATCACGGCGAAGTTGCCAGTAGTTGACGAGTTTGCCGTCGCTGGAAATGGCAAGTCTGCCTTTTATGTGATTGACAATCATAGGCTCTGCGTTGATTCTTTCCTTGGTACTGCTCGTTGCGTAACGGACGTTACCGAGCGCCATTTGTCCAACGCCTAATTCCGCGATAAGCCTTTTATCGAAGACTTCGTTCACCAAGCCCGAATCACGGAAGGATTTGAATACGCCGTCGTCGTTGACCACGATACCGCAAGAGCCTTGTCCTCTATGTTGTAAAGCGTACAAGCCGTAATACGCGCTTGATGCAACGTTTTCCGTTTTTAATCCGAAAACACCGAAAACTGCCATCGTTTATTCTCCTAACATCGTTTGCAACGCTTCGTCGTCCGCGTTGATTTTATCACGCATACTTTGCTTGTATTCAACAAGTTTTTGCGCGAGTTCTTCGTATTTAATCGAAAGCATTTGTACTGCCAAAAGTCCTGCGTTTTCACCACCGTTCACGCCGACCGTTGCAACGGGGATACCTGCGGGCATTTGCACGATGGAAAGAAGACTGTCAAGCCCGCCCATCATGTCCGTTTTAACGGGTAAACCGATAACGGGAAGCGTCGTGAACGCAGCGATAACGCCACCAAGGTGCGCAGCTTTACCTGCAGCGCAAATGATTACTTCAATTCCGTTCGACTTTGCGTTTGCCGCAAATTCGTGCGCTTCGTCAGGGGTTCTATGCGCGGAAATAACGCGAACTTCCGTTTCTACGCCAAATTTTTTGAGCGTGTTCACGGCAGGTTTTACCACTTCGAAATCGGACTTACTGCCCATTAAAATACCTACTTTTGCCATATAAATCTATATACTCCTTAAAAAGTTTTTCCGTTGTTAAAGTCGTGTTTTTACGAGAAATTACACGCTGTAAAAAAGAAAGGTACAGCAAAAAGCTGCACCTATTTCGTCATTCCTTGAAAAATCCACGCAATACGGGCGTGAAGAGAATTTTTGCGGATTTGCGCGAAGAAAAACCGCTCGCCTTATAGCGATGCGCCGTAGAAATCTTAATCTTATCGAGCATACCGTTCATACTCCACCTACGTTCGTTTTTTCTTCGTGTTTTTTACAAAAAAACTCCCCTATATTATCTCATCTCCTATATTATAACAAATAAAAATAAAAAATGCAAATATTTGACGCGCAAAAATATAAATATATTTTTATAATATTTATCCATTTACGCCTTCTTTTACTAAAGTGAACAAATTAGTCCTTAAAAACGAATTTAGAATACCCACCGCTACCGCGTTGTACGCAACGAGAGACTCGGCTCAAGGTCGCGGAAGAAATATCCGTTTTATCAATAATTTCCGCGTAGGTCTTGCCTTCCTTTAACATTTTCGCAGAAGAGACTCTTTGCGCCATTTGTTCAACTTCTTTATACGTGCATAAGTCGTCGAACAAGATTTCTAAATCTTCCGTCGTCTTACAATTCAAAATGGTTTCCCATAAAAGTTTTTTCATTTCCATCGTGGCTTTCGCTTCTCTTACCATTTCTTATTTCTCCCTTAATTGATTATTTTCTTATCAGTCTTCCTTTTTCAAGAACGCCTTTAATTTTTCCGTTTTCGGCGCGTCGAAAATCTCGCTAGGCGTACCCTGTTCCGCGACTTCGCCGTCCGCAATAAACAAGACCTTGTCCGCAACGTTCTTTGCAAACTCCATTTCGTGCGTGACGATAACCATTGTTCTGCCTTCGTTTCTGAGTTCTTTAATAACCTTTAACACTTCGCCCGTAAGCTCGGGATCGAGCGCGGACGTCGGTTCGTCAAAGCATAAAATATCGGGGGAAAGAGCAAGCGCTCTTGCGATAGCGACTCTTTGACATTGACCTCCCGAAAGCTGATAGGGATAGAAATTCGCCTTATCTTCAAGCCCTACTTTACGCAAAAGCTCCATCGCATCTTCGCGGTTTTTTTGCTTTAGACTCGACCATGCCCCCTTCGTATAGGCTTTTTTAGCCTTCAACTCAGACTTGTCTAACAAGTTTTTTGCAAGCTCAACGTTCTCAACTGCGGTGTACTGCGGAAAGAGATTAAAGGACTGGAACACAAGCCCAAACTTCAATCGTTTTTCACGGATTTCGGCGTCGGACGCCATGCCTTGCTCGGCATTGAAAAGCTCTTTTCCGTCCACGGAAATACTACCGCCGTCCGCGAACGCTAAAAAGTTCAAGCAACGTAAAAACGTCGTTTTACCACCGCCGGACGTGCCGATTACGGCAAGTACTTCGCCTTTATTAAGTTCTACGCTGATACCTTTAAGCACAAGGGAATCATCGTATTTTTTCGTTAAATTTTTAACTTCAAGAAAAGCCATATTTTCTCCTTTTGCTTAAATCTTAAACCATTCAAATTTCTTCTCAAGAGCAGAAAACGCAATCGTCAATATGCCTATAAAAATTAAATAATAGACAGCCGTATAGAACAAAGGCCAGATTAATCCTCTTGCCGCATAATTATACGCAACTTTTAAGATCTCTTCGACAACAATTATTCGAGCCAACGAAGTATCCTTGACAAGCGTAATAATTTCATTACTCATCGGAGGAATTATTCTTTTAATTGCTTGAATAAGTATAACCTTGAAGAAAATTTGCATTTTAGTCATCCCTAAAACTTGCCCTGTCTCATATTGACCTTCAGGAACACTTCCAATTCCGCTTCTATATATCTCCGCAAAATAACAAGCATAATTGAGTGAAAATGCAACCAAAACCGCTACAATACGTTCTAAAAAGCCCGCATCGAATATCAATGCAGGACCGTAATAAACCACTAACAATTGCAACATAAGCGGTGTACCACGTATAATCCAAATAAACGTTTTCATAAATGCACGCAAAATTTTAATGCGCGACGTTGCAAAAAGCATAAATATTAAGCCTAATGGAAGAGCAAAAATAAGTGTTGCAAAGAAAATAAAACAAGTCGTTCCAAATCCTTCCAAAAGGTCTAATGAAATTCTCCAAAAATTAGCCATATTCTTCCTGTAAAAAATTAATTTAATAAAACGCATTGACGCGGTTGCGTATTATCGCAACCGCGCAAATTAACTTATGCCATATACTTTCTAATCAAAGAGTCAAAAGTACCATCTGTTTTGTATTTTGCAATGAGTTCATTAATCTTATTGCAAAGTTCAGAATCAGATTTTCTAAAACCTATACCATACTCTTCAACAGGAAAATCCACTTCTACGAAAGTAAGATTCGCATAATCCGTACCTGCACCCGTCATACTTTTAGCCATAGTATAGTCAATTACAGCTACTTCCGAAGCACCTGTCTTCACTTCTAAAAGAGCATCCCTTTGAGAAGTTACGTCGTTTAATTCTATTCCTACAAGATTAAGCTCTTCCACTAAACCTTCAGCCGCCGAACCACTTTCATAAGCAATCGAGCTTGCGCTAGAAAGAGAACTCTTCGAGGTAAATTTACCTACATTCTCTTGTTTCATAACCAAAACTTGCTTGTTTTCGAGATAAGAATCAGAAATAAGAATTTCAGACTTTAACTCATCGGTAATCGTCATACCGTTCCAAATACAATCAATTTCCTTAGAAACCAACGAAGTAACTTTTGTTTCCCATACGATCTCAACAAACTCTGCCTTATATCCAAGATCAGCACAAACTTTTTCAGCAAACTCCGTATCAAAACCTACAAATTTTCCAGTTGCTTCATCCGTATAATTCATAGGTGCGTAAATTGTATAACCGATTTTCAAGGTCTTCTCTTTATTACACGCCGTTGTCATACCAGCCATGCTTGCAACACAACCTACTGCTAATGCCAAACTCAAAACTTTTGCTGCTT
>JAZQZK010000020.1:0-2187 GCA_045634025.1 Candidatus Scatosoma sp. | reverse complement strand
TCTCTCGTGCCTTCGCCTGTAACCGCCGTGATGGGGAAAATCTTGTATTTTCTCCCGTACTTTTTCTTAAACGCTTTCAAATTCTCTTCCGCGCCGTAAACGTCGCATTTGTTGCAAACGACTACCTGCGGAAGCTTCGCTAAAACTTCGCTATATTCCTTAAGCTCAGCGTTGATTTTCTTGAAATCTTCAATAGGATCTCTGCCCTCACAGCCCGAAATATCAACCACGTGGCAAAGCATACGCGTTCTTTCGATATGACGAAGGAAATCATGCCCAAGCCCCGCGCCTTGCGCCGCGCCTTCGATAAGCCCCGGAATATCCGCCGCCACGAAGGATTTTTCGTAATATCTAACTACGCCCAAGTTGGGAGAGAGCGTCGTGAAATGATAGTTTGCAATCTTGGGACGAGCCGCCGAGATTTTGGAGAGCAAAGTGCTCTTGCCAACGTTGGGGAATCCCACCAAACCAACGTCCGCAATTACCTTCATTTCCAAGATAACGGTATGCGCTTTTACGTGCTCGCCTTTTTGCGCGAAGTTGGGGGCATGTCTGCGCGCAGTCGTAAACCGCACGTTGCCCTTACCGCCGTTTCCGCCACGAGCAACCAAGATTTCTTGGCCGTCTTCGAAGACGTCGCAGATAAGCCTTCCCGTTTCCTCGTCACGCACGAGTGTGCCAAGAGGGACTTTGATATACACGCTTTCGCCCGTTCTACCAAAGCATTTATTAGACCCGCCCATCGCGCCGTTTTCCGCGTAGAATTTAGACGTGAAGCGGAAAGAGAATAAGTCGTTCATGTCCTTATCCCCAACGAAATACACGTTACCGCCACGACCACCGTCACCGCCGTCCGGGCCACAAGCCGGTTTACCTTTGAAGGCTTTGAAGGAGTTCATTCCGTCGCCACCGTCACCTGCTTTTATGGTTATTCGCACCTTATCGGTAAATTCACCGTTTGCCATTTTTTCTTAAATCCTTTTTCTTATTTTCGTCAAATTATTCCGCGAAACCTTCTTCCGCGAAGTCCGTTTCGTCTTCGTTTTCGCCATCCGACGCTTCTTCTACGCCGTTGACCGACGTGAACTCTTCGTAAAGTTCGATATAGTTATTGATTTCAAGGAGCTTTCTGCCAAGCTCGGTGGAGTCGTTTCTCTCATTCAAACGATAAATTCTCACAACGTTCAAGAGCTTGTTCGTAAATACAAGCGTTACGATTAACGCCACCGTGAACACCACGCCCGATATAATCGTGGGGAGAATAAACTCGCCGTTACGGGTCGAGAAAATCTTCGTGCCGAGTACGATCGTTGCCGTGAGTAATAACAGTGAAATAATCGCAGCGATAGAAAATCTCCAAGCCGCTTTCGTGAGTTTGCCCGTGATTACCTTACGGCGATTTTCGCGTTTTTCAAGTACTTCCGTTTCAATAGGCGTTTTTTCTGCTTGAAGGTCGCTTAAACGCTTTGCAAAAACTTCGGGATAACGGCGTTTGATTTCGTCCACCGCTTCATAGCCCAAGTCGCCTTCTAAATTTTCAATACCGATTTCCGCGTACTCGCTCATGAGCGCGTCGGGGTTGGTGAAGTTCGCGGTTTTCGCGCGCCAGTACCCAACCGTTGCATCCTTGCCGTACGGATCGATTTTTAACGCCATTTCAAATTTAAGCTCTGCGGCGTGGAAACTACCGGAATCAAGCAATCTTTCCCCGTCTTCGCAGGACTGGGCGTATTGACGACGTCTATTCTCGATTTCTTCAGCTTTACGTTTTCTAAGCTCAATCGCTTCTTCGGGCGTAAGGCTGACAAGGTCTTCGTCGTCTTCGTCCATATCGGGGAACTCGAAGGCAATCTCGTCGTAATTCATATCGTCCAGCTCGTCGCCGTTTTCAACAAGCTCGTCCGTTACGTCCACGTAGCCGTTTTCCGTCTTTCTCAAGCGGATACCCCTGCCGTATTCGTCGTCGATAATTCTTTCTTCCATATCTATCTCCTTATATCAAACCCTTCGCTTTATAACACGAACGGATTTTTCAACGTTTTTAAGTTACCTTCTTCCAAACTCCTAGCCACAATCGCGCGGAATTTACCTTTATATCGACTCTTTGCCCACTCGCAAAGCTCTTTACTATCAAACAGCGCGAACACGCAACTGCCCGAACCCGTCATAGCCACGCCGAGCGGAGAA
>JAZQZK010000019.1:0-1956 GCA_045634025.1 Candidatus Scatosoma sp. | reverse complement strand
CTTTTACTTCCGCCTGTTTTTGAACAGGGGTTGACTTGGTTGAAGAAGTCGTTTTCTTTTTAGGAGCAGAAACAGGTTTTTCAGTTTCCTTCTCAACGTTCGTAGCAGGTGTTTCCTTTTTAGGAGTTGCCGTTTCCTTCTTCGCCTTCGGTTTAGTAGCCTTCTTCTCAGTCGTTTGAACAGTTTCTTTCTGCTGAGACTGGGAAACGGCTTTCACTTCTTCGCGAACTTTTTCTTCAGTTACAGGCTTGGAAGTCTCGCTATCCTTGACAGGCTCAACCTTTTCAGGAGTAACAGGGGCGGGGGATTCTTTGGAAACAACGTTGTTCGTTTCGTCGATTTTCGTTTCCTCCGATTTCTTCTGCTCGACGGGTTGCGTCACTTGAGCGGTTTTCGGTTTTGAAGATTTAGCGCGAAGCAGAACAACCAACACGGTAATCGCAACGTAACAAACCGCAATCACAACCGCGTATAAGGGGTTATGTAATAGATAGTTGAAGACTTTTTTAATAAGTTCCATAGTAAGTACTCCTATAAAATTATTCTTACTATATATATTTTAATACAAAACTAAAAAAAAGTCAAGATTGCCGACAAAAAATTATTGATATAATTTTAAAAAATTTGACAATTCTCATAGAATAAGCTAAAATGTAAGTATGATGAAAAAAGTAACAACGACGATTATCGGCGGTGGCTTTTCAGGAATGATTTGCGCCGCGCTTATAAACGAAGACCACGGCAAGGTTCTACTCCTTGAACGCTCGGAGCGTTTAGGGAAAAAGCTTTCGGCGACGGGCAACGGTCAAGGCAACTTGACCAACGTCAATTTTGGCGTTTCGCATTATTTCACGCAAACCCCAACTGAGCGCGACAAGATAGAAAAAATCCTTTCAAACGCCACGGATAAAACGCTTATTAAATTCTTTGAAGGTCTTGGCGGATTATTCTCCGCGGACGAGCGTGGTAGGGTATATCCTACCTGCAGACAAGCATCTTCGCTTACAGATTTATTGCGTTATTATTTAGGGGCAAAACAAACGGAAATTTCCTTGTCCACAAAGGTAACGGCGATAAAGCGCGACGGAAAGAACTTTATTATAACTGTCAAAACCGAGCAGGGCGAAGAGCGTATTTGTAGCGAAAACGTAATCGTATGCGCAGGCGGAAAATCCGCTAAAAACTTCGGTACGGACGGAAACGGGTACGAGCTGGTAAAAGCCTTTTCGCATACCACAACGCCGTTATATCCAGCGTTAGTACAATTAAAAACGGACGCAAGTAAGACGAAAAGCCTTAAAGGTATCCGTGTTATGAATGCAAAAGTATCGGCGTACGACAACGAAAAGCTCTTAAAAACGACGCGTGGGGATTTGATTTTCACCGAATACGGTGTTTCAGCCGATGCCATCTTCAAGCTTTCTTCGTACGTAACCCAGCTTATAGAAAAGGGTACTGTAACCCTTTGCGTAGATTTACTCCCTGAAATTAGCGAAGAAACATTATATTCAACGCTTCTTGAAAAGAGCAAAAACGAAAGCGTAGCAAGACAAGAACTTCTTTGTGGTATCTTAAATAATCAAATTGGCAGACTGATTATGAAAGAGATCAAAGACACGCAAGAAATAGTGGAAAACATTAAGAAATTCCCGATCAAAGTAACGGGTACGTTAGGGTTTGACTACGCGCAAGTAACCAAGGGCGGAATCCCTTTAACCGAAGTAACCGAGCAGTTAGAAAGCAAAAAACAAAAAGGTTTATACTTTGCAGGCGAAGTGCTTGACGTTGACGGAGAATGTGGCGGATACAACCTTCAGTGGGCGTTTTCGTCGGCTGTTACCGTTGCGGAAACGATCAACAAAAAGTGCAAAGCAAGGGGGCAGGTATGAGTATAACGACTATTTCGGACGTAAAACTCCCCGTTACAACCCCCGAAACGGAGCTTTTGAAAATAGC
>JAZQZK010000018.1:0-2862 GCA_045634025.1 Candidatus Scatosoma sp. | reverse complement strand
ATCCCTTTGCCTGGCAGGCGAAAGAGTGGGGTATATCGCGGTTAATCCGATGGCAGAGGACGCTAAGCGCGTCTACGCCGCGATATGCGGAGCAGGGCGAAGATTAGGGTTTGTTTGCGCGCCTTCCCTCTTCCAAAGAGTGGTTGCGGAATGTGACGGCTTAACGGGGGATTTGAACGTATATAAACGCAATCGCGACCTTTTATACGAAAACTTGACTAGCTATGGTTTTAGCTGTATATACCCAAGCGGAGCGTTCTATTTATTCATGAAAACGCCCGAAGCGAGCGCGCGGGATTTTTGCGAGCGCGCGAAGAAGTACGAATTGCTTTTAGTGCCGAGTGACGATTTTGGCTGTTCGGGATTCGTCCGTATCGCTTATTGCGTAGAAACGGAGAAAATAGAGCGAGCGTTACCATTTTTCAAGGCTCTCGCAAAGGAATATGGGCTTTGAGTTTAAAAACAAAGAAATTGCATTAAGATAGAGAATTTTTTTGAAAAAACATAAAAAAAATTGTTTAAATAGAAGAAATAGTGTTTATAGATAAATAACCTTAAAAAATCGTCGGGATAGAGCGAAGTTAACGTTTTTGACTTGACAAAGTTCTTTTCGTGTGGTATAATAAAGGAAAATGATATTAGAAAGAGGTATATTATGAAATACGCTTTAAGAGGCATCACCGCCGAAGAACTCACCTACACAATCAACCGCGTTAAAATGGCGCCTAACACGAAGTTTGAGATTAAACCTCAATTCTCTCGTACCATCAGACGCGTTCAAGAAAACGATAAGCTTTACTTCGTTTCCCTTGAAGTTAAGGTAGAATCTACCGAACAAGAACCCAAGCCCTTCAACTTGAAGGTACGTCTTGTAGGTATTTTCGAAGCAGAAGACGTTATTACGGACGAAGATAAGCAAGTTCTTGCAATCTCCACGACGGAACTCGTTTACCCTTACCTTCGTAACGCTGTTTCCGCACTTACGTCCAACGCATTCGTCAACCCCTTAATGTTGCCGGTAATCCCCGCAGGCACGCTCTTCCCTGAAGACCGTGGCGAAGCTGCGTTTGAAAGCCCCGACGTATTAAACTAAAATTACACGAACAACACTAACGGACGACGATTTTCGTCGCCCGTTACTTCGTTAATAAGGAGAAGAAATTATGTTAGAAAAAGCCCTGCTTTACGCGCAGTCCGGCGGTCCGACTTCGGTTATCAACTCTTCCGCTTGCGGTGTTATTCGCCAAGCCCAAAAAGAAGGCTTGAAGGTCTACGTTGCGCTCAACGGCGTTGACGGTATCTTCAAAGGCAATATCGTGGACGTCTCCACTGAAGACGATGCTCAAATCGACAAACTCTGCGGTACCCCCGCTTCAGCATTCGGAAGCTGTCGTATCAAACTCCCCGATTATAGAAAGGACGATACCATGTACTTTCAGTTGCTTGAAACCTTCAAGAAACTCAACGTCCGCTACTTCGTCTATAACGGCGGTAACGACAGTATGAACACCTGCGCAAAAGTCGCGGAGTTCATGAAGAATAACGATTATGAATGCTACGTAATGGGCGTACCCAAGACGATAGACAACGACCTGTTATTAACCGACCATTGCCCCGGCTACGGCTCGGCGGCGAAATATATCGCAACGACCTTATACGAAATCGGGTTAGATACCGCGGTGTATAGTAGCGGTAGAGTAACCGTCGTGGAAATTATGGGCCGTGACGCAGGTTGGCTCACCGCATCAAGCGCGCTCGCAGGCTTGAACGGTTACGCGCCCGACTTAATCTATCTCCCCGAACGCGCTTTCGATATCGAAGATTTCTGTAAGCGTTGCGAAGAAGTGTATAGCCGTAAAAAGAGCTGTCTCGTCGCAGTTTCGGAAGGTATTAGAGATAAGGACGGAGAATATATCTGCAACTATGCAAAACAAGGCGAAAAGGACGCGTTCAACAACACCCAACTCGGTGGCGTAGGCTCTTTCCTTGCCGACTACGTAACCAAAAAAACAGGCATAAAATCCCGTTCGATTGAGCTTAGTTTAATGCAACGCTGCGCGGCGCATATCTGTTCGAAAACGGACGTCGAAGAAGCGTTTGAGGCAGGCAGGTACGCGGTGAAAGCGGCGGTAGCAGGCGAAACGGGTAAAATGATCGCCTTCAAGCGTAAGTCGAATACCCCTTACGAAATCGACTACGTAGCAATGCCTTTAGACGATATTGCAAAGTTCACGCAATCCATGCCCGACGAATATATCGGCGAAGACGGCTGCTCGGTCACGCAAGCGTTTATAGACTATGCAAAACCGCTTATCCAAGGCGAAATGCCCGTCGAATACGTAAACGGCTTACCCGTCTATGCAAAGCTTAAAAATCAGCCTATTAAATTCTAAATAAATAAGCGTGAAAGGTCGGTTGTTGCCGACCTTTTTTCGTTCGTTTTACCGCTTAAAACTTTAGTTTTACATTTTTTTTGTAAAAACGCTTGTAATATGTAATTGACTTTGGTATAATGGTAGTAACTTGAATACCTTTCAAGAAAGAAGGATAATTATGAAAATTATTATTGTTGGTTGTGGCAGAGTGGGGCAAACGCTCGCTGAAAAACTCAATAGCGACGGGAACGACGTTACGATAATTGATTTTTCGCCCGCAAAGATTAACGAATTGACGGCGAAATACGACGTCATGGGCGTTGTCGGGAACGGCGCGACGTACACCGTGCAACGGGAAGCAGGCGTTGACAAGGCGGATTTATTTATCGCCGTGACCAACTCTGACGAGTTGAATCTTTTATGTTGCGTAATCGGGAAAAAGGAAGGCGCTTGCGGCACGATTGCGCGCCTTAAAAACCCGGAATAT
>JAZQZK010000017.1:0-4256 GCA_045634025.1 Candidatus Scatosoma sp. | reverse complement strand
CCATTATCGCCGCCGCCGTGACGAGTAAAATCAATAAAGCAAAACTCCCTACGCATATCGAACTTCCGTCCGCTTACGGGCTTGCAAAGGATAGCGTGATTTTGCTTGAACAAATCCGTACCCTTGATAAGCGTCGCCTAAAAGAACGGATAGGCGAACTTCCGCCTGCGACGATGAACCGCGTCAACCGAGCGATTTTGATTAGCCTTGGTTTTCCTGTCGAGAGCTGACCGCCACCTAGCGATTTTCCGCAAAACTCCCTTTTTTTCGTCTGAAAATTTCAAATTTCTCCTGCCGTGGTCTGTTACACTATTCAAAAACGACCACGGAGATTTTTTATGACCGAGTTCCCCAAAAACGGATTTTCCGTCTTTTTACATTTTGTGTTCTTACCTGCTTTTTTCGCGTTGTCCTGTCTTGGAAACAACGCCGAGCCTTTCGCTTTAGCCTTGCTTTTCGCCGTGCTTGACTGCGGTCTTTCGCCAACCCTTTCCTGCGCTTTTTACCTGTTCTCGTCCCTGTTTTCTTTTAACCTTGAAACCTGCTTTTTATACGCCGCGCAAACGATTTTGCTTGCGCTTGGTTTCTTTATCAAAGACAAACTTCAAGAGAAAAAGCAAAGCGTACTTTTCCCTTTTTTCTCGCTCGCTATCGCGCTTTCTCTGTTCGTATTCTTCGCGCCGTTCACTATTTATTCCCTGCCTACGCTCGGCGAATTTTTTAGCTCGGCGATACTGCAAAAAACGCTGATTGCCGTACTTATCTTTCTATTCACGGCGATTGCCGTCGTCGCGGTCAAGGCGTTGCTTTTCAAACTCTTAAAATGCCGACTTGGCAAAGACGAGCTTGTTTTCGCGCTCTTTTTTCTACTTCTCGTCGGGCTTGGAATGTGCAGGCTTTTGGGCGTACACGCATACCTGGGTATATCCTTTTTAGTTTTACTTATCTATTCGGCGATCGCCAAGGACTGTTCCACGCTCTTTTGCGCGTTCCTGTTAAGTCTGCCTTCTTATCTTGTCGGCGGACTGTCTATTGAACGGTTTTTCCTGTACGGAATCGCCGTAACGGCGACGGCAAGTTTTGGGCGATTGCCTATGGTATTTTCCCTGCTTATTTTGATATTTGCCTACGCGTATTTTGACGGCGTATTCCTACTCGCCTCCAACCTACTTTTACCGACCGTGTTATCGGGGCTTATCCCCTGTCTTGTTTTCGTTTTGTTGCCTGCGCCGATTTTACGGGCGATGGAGAACAAGCTCGTTTTTTACCGAGAAAAGCATATTTCCCGCGTTGCGATTAACCGCAACCGACTGGCTATCGGGGAACGGTTGTTCGAGCTTTCGGGGGTATTCAAAGAAATTCAAGCCACTTTCTTTGCGCTCGGCACGACGGAAGCGGAAGACGGCGCGAAGGATTTTATTTGTCGGCAGGTGGTCGGTAAGGTCTGCGTTAACTGTTCTAAATACCGAGATTGTCTAAAACAAAACCACACCCTACATTTGCGAAAACTCGTGGACGTGGGTTGCGCGAAAGGGAAAACTAGCCTAATTGACGTACCCGTTGGGATTGCGAACGTTTGCGATAAGCAAAGCGATATTCTTTCTTCTATCAATAGGTTTTTAGCCGATTATCAAAAATGTATGCTGGAAGCGGAAAACGCGCAGGCGGGCAGAACTCTTCTTGCAGGGCAAGCGCAAGGCGTGAGTGAGATTTTGAAAAATCTCGCGCTTGACCAAAGCGAGCCTATCACCGTTTATACTCAAAAAGAAAAGGAACTCACCGTCGCCCTACTCCGCGCAGGGATTGTCAGTTCGGAAATTCTTATCACAGGCGAAGACGGGGATTTTACGCTATCCGTCGTTACCTACGGTATAGTCAAGGCCAAAAAACTCGGCGCGGTTGCGTCGGCATTCTTTCACGCGCCTATGATACTCTCGGATAGGATCTCGCTCTCGAAAGATAAGTATTGCTGTATTCTTAAACGTCGTCCCCACTACGACGCGGCGTTCGGGGTGGCAACGCGGACCAAGTACGGCGAAGAAAAGAGTGGTGATACTCATTCCGTTATAAAAATTGACGAGCGGAAGTTTATGGTCGCCCTTTCAGACGGTATGGGTAGTGGCGAGTACGCCAAACGCATTTCCGAAAGCACGATGTCGCTACTTGAAAGTTTTTACCGCGCGAAAATGCCGTCCAAAACCGTACTTTCCACCGTCAATAAGCTTTTGACCTTTAACAAGGAAGAGACCTTTGCCTGCGTGGACGTCGCTATCGTTGATCTCGACACAGGTCGCGCGGATATCGTGAAAATCGGTTCGCCAAGTGGGTTTATTCTTTCGGGAACGAGCCTAAAAATCCTTGAAAGCGCAACCCTGCCCCTTGGTATTTTGGAATCCTTACACCCCGTTACCGCCACCCATGTCCTTAATGAAGACGACGTTTTGTTATTTTTAAGCGACGGAATCACTTCGGCGTTCGGCTCGACTTCCGACCTTTACGACGCCCTTAAAAACGTGAGCGTGTCCAACCCCCAACAACTCGCCGACGATATTCTTTTAAGCGCGTTGTCCGCGTACGGCGGAAGAGCGATGGACGATATGACAGCGGTTGCCGTACGGATTTTTAAGAGCGCGTGAGAAAATAAATCCGACCAAGCCTGTTTGTGCTTGGTCGGGTTGTTTTTAATGGTTTGTTTATTTCGCATCAAAACGTTCGGCTTTTTCAATGACGGAGAAGATATCTTCAAAGGCGTTCGTGTCGTAGTCTTCTATCCTGCCTTGGTCGGCAAGTTTTGCGATATTTGAATCAAGCGGAAGTTGCGCGATGGCAGGTATGCCGTACTCGTCCGCGAGTTTTTTCGCCTTGCTCGGGCCGAAGACTTCGATCTTCTTATCGCAATCAGGGCAGGTCAAATAGCTCATATTCCCAACGAGCCCAAGTACGGGAACTCCCATCATATTCGCCATGTTCACAGCCTTTTTCACGACCATTTCCACAAGGTCTTGGGGGGTGGTGACGATTACGATTCCCGCGATAGGAATGCTTTGGAATACCGTCAAAGGCACGTCGCCCGTGCCGGGGGGCATGTCGATAAAGAGCAAGTCCACGTCACGCCAAATAACGTCCGTCCAGAACTGCAAGACCGTGCCGGAAATTACCATACCACGCCAAACGACGGGCGTGGATTCGCTATCGAGCAATAAGTTCATGGACATCATTTGGATTCCCGACGGGGATAATACGGTGTCAATACCCTGTTCGCTACCCGTTGCGTGTTCGTGTACGCCGAACATGTGCGGAATGGACGGACCCGTTACGTCCGCGTCCATGATACCTACCGATTTTCCAAGCTTATTCGCATACGCCGACAAAAGCGAGGTCGTCAACGACTTACCGACACCGCCCTTACCGCTAACGATACCGATCACTTTTTTAATTTTTGACTGCTTATTAGGTTCTTTGAGCATACTTTCCTGTTTTCTTGACTTGCAAGAAGAACCACAAGTGGAACAGTTATGCGTACAATTTTCAGACATAAATTTACTCCTTTACGAGTCTTCGCTCGTTTCGGTTTTTATTATACTCAGTCGGAAAAGTTTTGTCAAATGTTTTCCAAGCCACGAAGAAATATTAGTAAGAAATATGCACAACGCTCGGTTTAGAACCGAGAAAGACAAGACGGATTTTCCCCCTTTTCAAACACAAGCAAGACAAGGCGGAGCAAAGGAGCGTACATGTAGTACGTGACTGAGCAACAACGCAGTATTGCGAAGTGTTTCAAAAGGGCGTAATTATAAATCGAGCATAAAAAATATACCCGTCCTTGACTTTGGACAGGTATATCTTTTTCATTGTTCGGTTTGTTAAATCTTTTCTTTAACTTTAGCCGCTTTACCGGTGCGTTCACGCAAGTAGTAGAGTTTTGCTCTTCTAACTTTACCCTTTCTTACAACCGTGATGCTTGCAATTTTCGGGGAGTGAAGAGGATAGGTTTTCTCTACGCCTACGCCGTAAGAAATGTGACGTACCGTGAAGGTTTCGGAAATACCACCGTTTCTCTTTGCGATTACGATGCCTTCGAAGTTTTGAACTCTTTCTTTGCCACCTTCGATGATTTTGAAACCTACCTTAACCGTGTCACCAACGTTGAATTGGGGAACTTCAGCTTTAAGGCTTTCTGCGTTGATTGCTTCAATCAATCCTTTCATGACTTTACCTCCGTTATTTACGAAACGTTCATAACCCGCTGCGTGATT
>JAZQZK010000016.1:0-5188 GCA_045634025.1 Candidatus Scatosoma sp. | reverse complement strand
CCTTCGAAACGGAAATCCGTCGTGGTACTCCCACGGCGGCGTTTGGCGTTTCGGACAGTTTGAAATATTTATTATCTTCACTTTTACCATTCCCCGTTTTATACGTCACGTCGGACGGACTCTCCGCGCAAAAAGTCGCGGAAAACGCTCGCGCACTTTCGGGTAAACCGACGGCGGTTTTAACGGCAAAAGACGAGGTTTTATTCTATCGCAAAGCCCTTTCAAAGGACTCTTTATATAAACGCCTTAACGGCATTTACGCCCTGCAAAACGGTTGTCCGTTCGTGGTTGCAGAGATTGACGCGTTGCTTCAGATATTCCCCAAAAATCTACCGACGATAGAACTTTTTGAAGGCGAAGAAATAGACTTTTTATCGCTACCAGAACAGCTCGTAAAACTCGGCTATACCCGTAGCTACGAAGTGGAAAGCAAAGGCTCGTTCGCGCTCCGTGGGGACATTTTAGATATCTTCCCCATCAACGAAGATAATCCCGTCCGTATCGACTTTTTCGGCGACACCGTCGAGAAAATCAAGCCCTACGACCTTGCAACTGGGGAAAGACTTCCCAGTAAAAAACACCAAACCATACTCTCGGCAACCGACGTAATCGTAAACGAATACGAAGAAGACGGGATTTCAAAAACGCTTGACAAAGAATGTAAATGCTTCAAAACAAGCGAAAGTTACACGCGCGCGTGCGAGATCTCAAGCGAGCTTGTAACGGGCGCAGGCGAGCGTAGTTTCTTATTGCCCCTGCTTGAAAATTCAACGGACATTTTTGGAATATTACCCAAAGACACCGTAATCGTTTTCGACGAAGGTAAAACGCTTTGGGATAGACTGAATGCCGTCTATAAAGAACACGAAGAACGGTTCGAACGCTTAAAAGAAGGCGGGGAAGCGTTCGGTTTTTCCGTCCGTCAATTGCAGGACAAGGACGGGTTTTTGCAAGGCATAACGGCGTATCGTTTACTCGCCCTTCAAACCTTTTCCGGCAATCCTTATTTCTTCTCGCCTATGAAGTTATTCAACTTCAAATTCACACCGACGAGCAAGTACCTTAACGGTATCCCTGCGCTCGTAACCGACCTTAAAAACTGGCGAAAGGGCGGATACAGGGTACTCCTGTTTTGCGGTGAAGACGCCCGCGCCGTCAAAATGCGTGAAATATTATTAGACGAATACCTGCCCGTCACGCAAACGGCAGACGAACTCTCTTTACAAAACGGTATCGTGATCTCGTCCGAACGCGTGGATAAAGGTTTCGTCTTACACGAATGTAAGCTTGCCGTAATCGGCGCGACGGACTTGTACGTCAAGCCTGCCGACAATCGTCGGATCCGCAGAAAAAGGGGAGATATGTTCTCCGCGCCCGAAGTCGGGGACTACGCCGTTCACGAAACGCACGGTATCGGTAAAGTAGTCGGCACGAAAAAGATAGAAACGACGGACGGCACGAAAGAATACGTCGCGCTTTCCTATAAAGACGGCGACGTGTTATACGTACCCGTTGAAAATATGGATGTCTTGTCCAAATACGTAGGCGACGGTAGTCCCACGTTAAGCAAGATAGGCGGAGCGGACTTTGAAAGGGTAAAAAACCGCGTCAAAGCATCGCTTAAAAAACTCGCCTTTGACTTAAAACAACTCTACGCCGAAAGAGCGGAAAGCAAGGGTTACGAATTTCCTGAAAATTCCGTGTTCATGGAAGAGTTTGAAAATGCGTTCATGCACGAACTCACCCCCGACCAGTCGGCTTCCATGTCGGAAATTAAAGCGGATATGTGTTCGGGAAAGGTAATGGATAGACTGCTTTGTGGCGACGTTGGGTTCGGCAAAACGGAAGTCGCATTTCGCGCCATTTACCTTTGCGTACTCGCAGGCAAACAGGCGGCGTTAATGTGCCCTAGCACAGTGCTTTCCACCCAACATTTCAATACCGCTTGCGCTCGGTTTTCAGAGTTTGGCGTAAGGGTAGCTTGTCTTAACCGATTTAACACCCCCAAAGAACAAGCCAAAATCCTTGAAGACCTTGAAAACGGTAGCGTAGACCTAGTTATCGGCACGCATAGACTATTATCAAACGACGTAAAATTCAAAGACCTTGGCTTACTCGTCTTGGACGAAGAACAACGCTTTGGCGTGGAACATAAGGAACGTATTAAGAATTTGAGAAAGGATATCGACTGTCTTACCATGACGGCAACTCCGATTCCAAGAACGTTGCACATGTCGCTTTCAGGAATCCGTGATATATCCACGATCCAAACCCCGCCGTCCGAACGTCTTCCTGTCCAAACCTACGTAGTAGAAGAAACGGAAACGCTCATTCGTGACGCGTGTATCCGCGAACTTTCCCGTGGCGGTCAAGTCTTTATTCTCTACAATCGCGTGGAGAGTATCTTCACGTTCGCTTCGCAGGTTAAACGCATTTTACCCGAAGCGGAAATTTCCGTCGCGCACGGTAGAATGGAAAAAACAGCTCTCGAAAACGCCGTGATGGATTTTTATAGCGCGAAAACAAACGTACTTATCACGACGACGATTATCGAAAACGGCATAGACCTTCCCAACGCAAACACGATTATCGTGATTGATAGCGACCGCTTGGGTATATCCCAGCTCTATCAACTTCGTGGCAGGGTAGGTCGTGGCACAAGGCTCGCCCACGCGTATTTCACGTTCAAGGGCGAAAAGGTCATGACGGAAAACGCCACGTCAAGACTCAAAGCGATTATGGAATTTACCGAACTCGGCTCTGGCTACAAACTCGCCATGCGCGATTTAGAGATCAGGGGCGCAGGTAACGTTTTAGGCGCGGAACAACACGGCCACATGGATAAGGTCGGCTACGAATTGTACGCAAAACTCTTAAAGGAAGAGCTTACAGGCGAATCGCAAACGGTTGCCGAACTCGATATCCAAGCCACTGCATACATTTCCGAGCGGTACATCGAATCGAGCGCAGGCAGGCTCGACACCTATAAACAAATCGCGAGTATTTCTTCGATTGAAGATTATAAGCGTGTTTATACGTCGCTCAACGAAACGTACGGCGAACTTCCCCAACCCGTCGTCAACCTTCTCGTGATAGCGGTTTTGAAAAGCTACGCGTCCAAATTCTCTATCAAAAAGATATCGGTAGGAAAGGGCGTTGGCGCGCTCACCTTCCCGTCGCTTGAAGCGTTAGGGGACGGACGCATACTCGCGGCGATGGATAAATATAAATCTATGGTTCGCTTGAATATGAGCGAAGCGCCCGTCGTAGAGTTCTTCGGCAAGGCAAAATCGACCGATTTAATGGCAGAAATGACGAAATTTTTGAAATTTGCAATAACTTTCACAAGAATATAACGAAAAACGTTTGCGATTTTATGAAAAATAGGTTATAATATAGGTTGTAGGTATGTACGCCCTTGACAAAAGGAAAGAAAAATTCCTTTGGGCGACGATGAAAAGTAGGATAAAAAATCGGAGCAAAGCTTATGATTAAAAACAGAAAGATTAAAAATGCACTTGCCCTTGTCTTAGGGGCGTCCTTCGTTGTTGGCGGAACGGCTTGTAACTTTTTCCCCGTTAACACCGAAAAAGATTTGAAACAAACGGTAGCGGAAATTGACATCACCGATTATCTTTCCGAAACTGAGTTTGCGGACTACGCAGACGACGTTGAAACGATAATGTCGCTTATGGCAACGGGTTCTACGAACACGCTCACGAAAATTTCCAAGCGTGACCTTGTTTCTGCGTTCGTTAACACCGGTTCAACGTACGTAAACAGCTACGGCTATTCGTATCGCCAAACCTTCGAATTGTTGATGAGCAATCTCGTCAACCGTAAGGTTATGGTACAATACGCGCTTGCGTACTACCTTGCAGACGAAGAAGCAGGCAAGACGGCAGAAGGTTGCAGAACGTTCATTGAAACGGAACAAAACAACGCGCAAGGCAAAGAAAAAGAACTTTTGAAAGCGCATCCCGAGCTTTCCGCAATCAAGTATTTCCTTGACCAAGAAGAATACAACCAAACGGTTTATCGGCTTAAAAAGGCGTTCAACGATTCTCTTGACTCTGCGGAGAAATCAATTATAAAATCGAAAGACGATAATCACGACCACGGCGAAACGAGAACGTTACCTAATAATGTAAACGCATCGAACGAAGACTATCTTCCCGAAAAATACGAAATTTACACGGGTAGAAACGCAGCTGATTCCTGCGGTCCTGACTACGAACGCGTTGAAGGCTCTACGCCTACGACGAGAATGAAGGCGTATAACAACCTTCTTGCAAATCTCGTTTCTAACAATCTTATTTCTAAGGAAGAAAACACTTCCAACTTCCTTGAAATGAACTATTACTACGTGGAACTTTCTTCTCAACTCGAACAAGCGCTCTTGCAAAAATTCGGCGAAGACCTTACGGAAAGAGCAGAAAAAGAATTAACGTTAGACCTTGTTAAGAAGCAATACAAGAGCGACCTTGAAAAACAACAAGAAACGTATGAAGTAAGCGTAAGCGATTTCGATACGGCGCTTGGCCAAGTATCCGACACGTCTTTCGCAATGTACGCGCCCGAAGCGAACTACGGTTTCGTTTACAACATCCTTCTTCCCTTCGACGCATTACAAAACGAAGAATTCGCAACTGCAAAGAACTTCGACTATTCTAACGCCGAACTCCACGCAAAACGCGCGGAAATCTTAACGAAAGTACAAGCGAAAGATTTGCGTGACAGCTGGTTCTGCGAAGACGACCACGCAAACTACGCTTATAGCGTGGGTGAAGGCGAAAACAAAAAGTGGTACTTCTTCGAAAACCAAACGGGTACGAATGCAAAACTCGACAAGTACGATACGCTTGGTCAATACCTTGGCAAATACGCTTACAACGGTACGGTAACGATTGAAGACGACGGTTCTTACACCTGTAAACCCAACGTGGTTGCAAACATCGACGATTTCCTTACCTTGATGGAAGGCTACCTTGCTGACTCTACTGGTAAAACGGTAAGCGGCGCAAAACGTAGCGAATACGTTACGAAGGCATCGGACTATAAAGTTGACGAAAAGGGCGAATTTACCGACTATTCGCAATTCATGTACTACGAAGGTAAAGTAGAAGGCTTGAACTTCTCGCCTACGAACTTCTTCGTAGCAGACGAAGAAAACTCAAAAAACACATAC
>JAZQZK010000015.1:0-6816 GCA_045634025.1 Candidatus Scatosoma sp. | reverse complement strand
AGTTCGCGAAATTCCTTATGGGCGCAGGGATTGCGCTGGGTATGGGTTACAAACTCAAAAAATCTCCGTTGGTATCTATTTCCGCAGGGGTAGTGGGTATGCTTGCGTCCTTTCTGTCTAAGATAGACACAGGTATTTCATTTGCGTCTGTTGGTGAGCCGTTAGGCGCGTTCGTGGCGTCGTTGGTTGCGCTTGAAGTCGGTTCGCTCGTTAGCGGAAAGACGAAAATTGATATTATCGTAACGCCACTCGTAGCAATTCTTTCAGGGTCGGTTATCGCCTTTTTAATCGCTACGCCGATTGCGGAATTTATGGCGTTATTAAGTGGGATTATTCGGACGGCAGGTCAGCAACAACCTTTCTTGATGGGAATTTTGGTTGCCGTATTGATGGGCGTATTTTTAACGTTGCCTATCTCGTCTGCGGCAATCGGGGTTGCGCTTGGCTTGGACGGAATCGTCGCAGGGGCGGCGGTGGTGGGCTGTTGCAGTCAAATGATAGGCTACGCGGTTATCAGTTTCCGTGACAATAAATGGGGTGGACTTGTTGCGCAGGGCTTGGGTACGAGTATGCTCCAAATGCCAAATTTGGTCAAAAAACCTATTCTTTGGTTACCACCCGTAATCACGAGCGCGATTTTAGGCCCGATTTCTACCTGCGTACTGAAAATGACTAGTTCTAAAGTCGGTTCAGGTATGGGTACGGCGGGGCTTGTTGGAGTGATTGAAACGTTCTCGGTGATGAGCGAAATAGAGGCGTGGTGGATTGTGCTTTTGAAAATTTTGGCGATAGATATAATCGCGCCTGCTCTGCTTTGTTTGGGTATTGCGGAAATTATGCGAAAATACGGCTTGATAAAAGAGGGAGATTTGAAACTTGATTTGTAATCAAAGGAAGTTTTGTCAAACAAGATAGGTTCTAGTTTTTATTATTAATAAATAAAGTCATACTAAAAAGATACGCAGGGGTAAATCCTTGCGTATTTTCGTATAGTACGAGAAATTTTGCAAATGCTATTCCTATGGAGTATTTGAAAGTTTCAAAGCAAATTGAAGAGGAAATTATAAAAAACCGACGTTGGCTTCACGAGAATGCCGAGGTTGGTTTTTTTGCGCCAAAAACCCTTGCTTTTATCCGTCAAAAACTTGAAGAGTATGGCTATCAAATTGAGAATTTGGGCGGGGCAGGTGTGAGAGTTTGTATAAATAAGGGCAAGGAAAGAGTATTGCTCCGTGCCGACGTGGACGGGTTGCCGATCAAGGAAAAAACTTCTCTTCCGTTCGCTTGTAAAAGTGGGAATATGCACGCTTGCGGACACGATATACACGCCGCGATTTTGCTTGGTGTTGCGAAGATACTCAAGGAGCAAGAGAATAAACTCACTCGGTCGGTGGAGATTTTCTTTCAGGTCGCGGAAGAACGGCTAGAAGGGGCGAGCGTTGCTATAAAAAACGGGCTTTTGGAGAGTGGAATTTCGTCTGCGATTACCTTGCATGTTTTAGCCATGACGGAGTTTGAAAGCGGTTGCGTAATTATCCCTAAAGCAGGAGTAACCGCGCCAAGCGCCGATTATTTTACCATAAGAATAAAGGGAAAGAGTTGCCACGGTTCTGCGCCACAAGACGGCGTAGACGCGACTTTGGTTTCCGCCCATCTATTGCTTGCGATGGAAGAGTTAATTTCAAGGGAAATCGGCGGGCGTGGACTTGCCGTATTGACGGTTGGACGGCTTAATAGCGGTAGCGCGGGGAACGTGATTTCCGATTTGGCTGTTTTAGAAGGTACTCTTCGCACGCTCGATGAAAGCGTAAGGGAAAGGTTAAAAAAACGGTTGGTTGAGCTTTCAAAATCAATCGCAAAAAGTTTTTTGGCGAGCGCAAGCGTGGAGTTTACAAGCGGTTGTCCAAGTCTTTTGATAGACGAAGAAGTTTCTAATCGTTTGCAAAAGGTTTCCGTTAAGGCGTTAGGCGAAGAAAAAGTGATAGATTTTAACACTTTGCCAAAGGGTAGTATCGGTGGTTCGGAAGATTTTGCGTATATCAGCCGTGAAGTTCCGTCCGCGACGTTCGCGCTTTGCACAGGAAAATATAGCGACGGATATAGATATCCTTTGCATCACCCGAAAGTAAGATTTGACGAAAGCTCGCTCGTTTACGGCTTAGCCGTTATGCTTGCGTTCGCGCTTGAAAAATGAGCAAACAAAAATCCCCTGAACGCGTACATGGTCAGGGGATTTTACTATTAAGTCGAATTTATTTTGCCTTGTTATATTTCTTGTGATGCTTTTCGATATGCTTATGCAAACCTTTCTCTACGGCGTGTTCGTGACGGGCGCTCGTCCAACCGTCGGGGTCGATTTCGCCTGCTTTTGTAAGCGCGATTTTGGTGAGAAGGGGGCCGAAAATTTCATAGACAAGCACCGCAAAGAGCGTGATGTTTGAAATGATTATACCCATTTCGCCAAGCGAAGTGGCTTTCATTGCCATACCGAGCGCAACGCCGGCTTGGGGAAGAAGGGTAACGCCGAGATATTTAACGATGGTGTCGTCGCAACCCGATACTTTCGCGCTTGCGTACGCGCCAAAGTATTTACCCGCCGAACGGGAAAGGATATATACGACGCCGATAAGCACGCTCGTTAAACTTGAGAAGATAGAGAGTTCTAATTCCGCGCCGCTTAATACGAAGAATAAGACGAACAGGGGGGCGGTCCAGCGGTCAACTCTGTCCATAAGTTCTTCCGAGAAGTCACAGAAATTACAAAAAATCGTGCCGAGCATCATACAGACGAGCAGGGATGAGAATCCGACGTGGACGTCGCCGATTTTGAAACTAATCATCGAAAGCGCGATGGTGAGCATTACGAACCCAACGGACACCGCAAGACGCTTGGAACGGGAATGGAAAAATCTTTCGCAATAGGTGAAAAGTCCGCCCATGATAGCGCCAAGCCCAAGTGAGAACACGACTTCGATTAACGGTTCAAAGATAATCGAAACGATATCGACTACGCCCAAAGCAAGCGCTTTTGCAATCCCGAACGAGACGGAGAAAAGTACCAAACCCACGGCGTCGTCGAGCGCAACGACAGGCAAAAGAATGTCCGTCAAAGGTCCTTTGGATTTATATTGTTTTACGACCATGAGCGTTGCGGCAGGCGCGGTTGCGGACGCGATTGCGCCGAGCGTGATAGCAACGGGCAAGGGCAAGGCTTTTGGCATAGCGAAATGAAGGGCGATAAGCACGGCGTCCACGAGAAGAGTGGTTACGACGGCTTGGGAAATGCCGACGATAGTCGCCTTTCTTCCGATTTGTTTTAATTGCGAGAGCCTAAATTCGTTACCTATCATAAAGGCGATAAAGCCGAGCGCGACGTCGCTTATAATAGAAAAACTTTCCACGTATTCAAGCGACTTAAAACCAAGCCCTGAAACCCCTAACGAGCCAAGCAGGTACGGGCCGAGCAGTACGCCGGTGACAAGGTAGGCGGTGACGGCAGGGAGCTTTAGAAGGTTAGCGACTCTTGATAACATAAGCCCAGCCAAGAGCGCGATAGAGAGTGATAAAAGTATTTGCATGCTTTCAAGGTTTTCCATAAAATACTCCTTAAAAAACGATAAAATGATAAGCTTTCTTAACAACCTGAACTATTATACACCTTCAAAAAAAGAAAGGCAAACAAAAAGACGTTAAAAATGGAATTTTTATAAAATATTTTTTTGGAGTTTAGTTCAAAACACTAAACAAGCGTTTGACAAATATCATCGAAGATTGTATAATATAACTGTTGTGTATAATTACAATATATAAACGTATAAAATTTGAACGAAAATTATAGTAGAGTAAGGAGAACAGTTTCATGTATCAAATCGTCAGTAAGAAAGAACTTAACCCGACGGTCACGAGAATGGATATCTACGCGCCGTTCGTTGCAAAGAAAGCTTTGCCCGGTCAGTTTATCATTCTTCGCGTGGACGAAGACGGCGAGCGTATCCCGCTTACCGTTGCAGATTACGATAGAGAAAAGGGCACGGTTGCCATTATTTTCCAAATCGTAGGCGGTACTACCGAACGTCTTAACCATAAAAACGTAGGGGATTTCATTCCCGACTTCGTTGGCCCTTTAGGCAGACCCACTCACACCGAAGGCTTGAAGAAAGTCTGCGTGGTTGGCGGCGGCGTTGGTTGCGCGATTGCGCTTCCCGTTGCGAAGGCTTTGCACGAACAAGGCTGTGAAGTGACGTCTATTATCGGGTTCAGAAACAAGAATCTCGTTATTTTAGAAGACGAGTTCAAGGCTTGCTCGACGAATTTCCATATGATGACGGACGACGGCTCGTACGGTCGCCAAGGCAACGTTTGCGTGCCTTTGAAAGAACTTCTTGAAAATGGCGAAAGCTTTGACGAAGTTATCACTATCGGACCGCTTATTATGATGAAGTTCGTTTGCGCGACGACCAAAGAATACGGCGTTAAGACGATTGCAAGCATGAACCCTATCATGATCGACGGTACGGGTATGTGTGGCGGTTGCCGTTTGACAGTCGGCGGAAAGATGAAGTTTGCGTGCGTGGACGGTCCTGAATTCGACGGTCACGAAATTGATTTCGACGAAGCAATGAGCCGTTCGAGAACGTATGCGGAATTCGAAGCTCACGAACGTGAAGAAGCGTGCAATCTCTTCAAGAAGGAGGTAGAATAATATGGCTAAATTCAATATGAATCCTTTGAAAAACCCCATGCCCGCGCAAGAACCCGACGTTCGTAACGGTAACTTCAAGGAAGTAGCGCTCGGCTACACCGCGGAAATGGCAATTGACGAAGCAAAACGCTGTATCGGTTGTAAAAACCGTCCCTGCGTTGCAGCTTGTCCCGTTAATATTATGATCCCCGAATTCATCGGCAAAGTAGCGGAAGGGGATTTTGAAGCCGCTTACCAAATCATCGCAAAGGACTCCTCCTTGCCCGCAGTTTGCGGTAGAGTCTGCCCCCAAGAAACGCAATGCGAAGGCAAATGCACGCGCGGTATCAAGGCAGGTTGCGAATCGGTTGCTATCGGTCGTTTGGAACGTTTCGTTGCCGACTGGCATAACGAGAACGTAAAGGAAAACCCCGTTAAACCCGTTTTGAACGGACATAAAGTAGCGGTTGTAGGCTCTGGCCCTGCAGGTTTGACCTGCGCAGGCGACCTTGCAAAACTCGGCTACGAAGTAACCGTCTACGAAGCGTTGCACGTTGCAGGCGGTGTTTTGGTGTATGGTATTCCCGAATTCCGTTTGCCTAAATCCATCGTACAAAAAGAAGTGGACAACCTTAAAGCGCTTGGCGTAAAGGTTGAAACGAATATGGTTATCGGTCGCGTTATCACAATTGAAGAATTGAAAGAAGAATACGGCTATGAAGCGGTATTTATCGGCTCGGGCGCAGGTCTTCCCAAGTTTATGAATATCCCCGGCGAAAGCTTGAAGGGCGTGTATTCCGCAAACGAGTTCTTGACTCGTTCCAACCTTATGAAAGCGTACAAGCCCGACGGTCATACGCCTATCCAACACGGCAAATGCGTTGCGGTTGTGGGTGGCGGTAACGTTGCTATGGACGCCGCAAGAACGGCAAAACGCCTTGGCGCGGAAGTACATATCATCTATAGACGTGGCGAAGAAGAATTGCCCGCTCGTCGTGAAGAAATCGAGCACGCAAAAGAAGAAGGCATCATCTTCGACCTTTTGACTAACCCCACCAAAATCCTTGCAACCAACGTAACCGACCCTAGAGACCCTGCTTATGGCTGGGTAAACGGTATCGAATGTATCCGCATGGAGCTTGGCGAACCCGACGAAAGCGGTCGTCGCTCGCCTAAAGAAGTGGCTGGTAGTGAGTTCGTTATCCCCGTTGATTGTGTAATCATGTCCTTGGGTACGTCGCCTAATCCTTTGCTTAAGGATACGACGCCCGGCCTTGAAACCTTACGCCGTGGCGAAATCGCCGTGGACGAAGTGGGTAAAACGTCGATTGAAGGCGTGTACTGTGGCGGTGACGCGGCTACTGGCGCTGCTACCGTTATCAAAGCAATGGGCGCAGGTAAGATTGCCGCAAAAGCCATTGACGAATATATCCAAAGCAAATAATTAAACCGTTGAAATCTAAAAAAAGGAGCCGCGCGAAAGGAATATGAAATACCGTGAATCCGAAGAGATGTATCTTGAAACAATCCTATTGCTTAAAAAGAAATCGTCTTGCGTCCACTCGATTGATATTGCAACCGAGCTTGACTATTCACGCCCTAGCGTTTCCCGTGCGGTGAATTTACTCCAAAACAACGGCTATATCACGATAGAAAAGGGCGGAGAAATCAACTTCACGGACAAAGGTTTAGCCCGCGCAACGGAGATTTACGAACGCCATAATATCATTACGAAAGTTCTAATAAAAATCGGCGCGAACGAAGAAGTGGCAGAAGAAAACGCCTGCCGTTTCGAGCATGCAATTACCGATGAACTTTTAGAAGTAATGAAAGAGTTTTTGAATAAATAACATAAAAAGGACGGCTTGATAAAGCCGTCTTGTACGGGGATATGGCTCAGTTGGTAGAGCGTCTCGTTCGCAACGAGAAGGCCAGCGGTTCGAATCCGCTTATCTCCACCAAAACAAGAACACGCCTGCACGGCGTGTTTTTGTTTTGGTGGAAAGTAACACTCGACCGTTGAATTATCAGCGGTTCGCGCGAGGAGCGAGAAACGATAGGGCAGAAAAAATCCAAAAAGCAGTCGAGCGACGACACTTTTGGGCATAGCGCAAATTTCCGCTTATCTCCACCAA
>JAZQZK010000014.1:0-3101 GCA_045634025.1 Candidatus Scatosoma sp. | reverse complement strand
CGTTGACTTCATGCTTGAAGAAATCGCCGTGGCGAGAATGAGCTTGAGCAAGAGGGCCGAATACCTCTGCAAGTATTGCTGTCAAAAACAAAATTCCTCCCTTGCGTGGTTGGACGCTCAGACCGTTCAAAAGGCTTGCGGCGACCATCTCCGGCTGGAGGACTTTGCCGATTCCTATTGTGTGCTGGGCATCGATCTGTCGCAGACAACCGACTTGACCGCCTGTGTTTGAATACACTTCGGAGTCGAGTACCAAAACGTTTACGTTCTCTCCGCTTGCAAGCACGTGGTCGAGTCCGCCGTAGCCGATATCGTACGCCCAACCGTCGCCACCGATTATCCACACCGATTTATCTTGTTCTTGCCGTACAAGGTTTGCAAGTCGCATGCCGAGTCCAAACTCCGCATTGTCTTCAAACAAAGAATTTGCCCAAGCAGGACCTTTGCCCTGCGCGTTGACGGTGTAGGGGCAGGTAGGGGCGGAACCGCCGTAAATAGACGAGCAACCCGTGGCGTTGGCAATCAGCATACGCTCGCCAAAAAGCTGGGTTAAAAGCTTGATATAAGGGGTTTCTCCACATCCTGCGCAGGCGTACGAGAACTCGAAAAGGGGAGTTTCGAACTGACTTCCTTTCACGCTCGCGCGCTTGAAAACGCTCGTGTCCGCTTTTGGTAGGTTGAGCGCAAATTCCCAGTTCGCGCCTTCTTTGTCCTTCATCTCGGTTGACGGTTTCATAACGAGCGCTTTGTTCTTTGCAGGACACACGTTCGCGCAAACTCCGCAACCCATACAATCGCGCGGTGTAACCTGTATGCGGAATTTCATTCCTTTTAAGCTCACGGCGGGTCTTGTAACGAAAGCGGTTGGCGTTTGCTTTTCTTCGTTTAAAACGAAGGGGCGGATACACGCGTGCGGACAAACGAGAGAGCATTGATTGCATTGAATACAATTCTCTGGAATCCACTCGGGGATAAGGTACGCAACGCCGTGTTTTTCGAACTTAGAAGTACCTGTCGGTACGCTTCCGTCGGCGTTGAACGCGGACACGGGTAGCTCGTCGCCACGCAAAGCTAAAATTGGCGCGATGAATTTTTGATAATATTCGTTGTTCGTATTCGCAGGCAAGGACTCTTTACTTTCGTCTTCTTCATAGCTCCAAGAACTTGGATAATCGACCTTCTTAAGCTCGTTTTCCACGCGTTCAATGGCTAAAATATTCATTTCAATCACTTTTTCGCCTTTCTTGGCGAATTTTTTTTGCAATTCTTCTTTTAGATAGCAAGTTGCCTGTTCGTAAGGCAGGATAGACGGCATCAAACGGAAAAATGCAGTTTGCATAACCGTACTTGATCGTCCGCGAAGTCCCACTTCGTTTGCAATTTTCGTGCCGTCGATCACGTAAAATTTTGCGTGCTTATTTGCGAGTTCACGCTTAAAGGTGGCAGGCAGGTATGCGTTGAGCGTGTTGATATCGTGGTGCGGACAATTCAAAAGGAAAATGCCGCCGTCCTTTAGGCTGGAGAGCATATCAAACCTTGCAAGATAGGACGGGTTATGGCAAGCGATAAAATCCGCTTGGTCGATAAGGTAGGGGGCGTGAATGGGGGAGTTGCCAAATCGAAGATGGGAAATGGTCGCTCCGCCCGATTTTTTAGAATCGTAAGAAAAATACGCCTGCGCGTAAAGTTTGGTACGCTCGCCGATAATTTTTATCGAGTTTTTATTCGCGCCAACCGTTCCGTCCGAGCCGAGTCCGTAGAACTTGCAAGCAGTATAGTTTGCGTTCACGCTAAACTTTTCGAAGGTGTCAAGCGAAGTATGCGTTACGTCGTCGTTGATACCGACGGTGAAGTGGTTTTTAGGATGGTCCTTTTCAAGATTCTTAATGACGGCGTAGCACGTGGTCGGGGTAAATTCCTTTGAGCCGAGTCCGTACCGTCCACCGACAACGAGAATATCCCTGCCCATTTCCTTTAAGGCGGCGCAAACGTCGAGATAGAGCGGTTCACCAAGCGCGCCCGCTTCCTTCGTCCTGTCAAGAACGGCGATTTTCTTACAGGTGCTAGGGATAGCTTTACAAAAATATTCCGCATCGAAAGGGCGATAGAGCCGTACCTTGACAAGCCCAAGTTTTTTACCGTCCGCGTTCAATTTTTCAATCGTTTCCTGCATAGCGTACGCCCCGCTTCCAAGCATAACGATAACGCGTTCTGCGTTCTCATCGCCGTAATAGTCAAAGACATGGTATGCCCGTCCGATGATTTTCGACGCCTTATCCATAATCTCTTGCACCGCGCTTGCAACCGCTAAATACTTCCCGTTCGACGATTCTTTGTTTTGGAAATAGATATCGGGATTTTGCGCCGTACCGCGTTGAACAGGTTTATCGGGCGACAACGCTCTTGACCTAAACGCCAAGATATCCTGCTCGTCTAAAAGTTTTTCCATATCTTCGTAGTCAATGACTTCGATTTTATTCGTTTCGTGCGAAGTCCTAAACCCGTCGAAGAAATGTATGAACGGTACGCTCGTTTTCAAGGCCGCAAGATGTGAGATAAGCGCAAGGTCCATTACTTCCTGCACGGACGCCGACGCGAGCATTGCAAAGCCCGAGCCCCTACACGCCATAACGTCTTGATGGTCGCCGAAAATACTCAAGGCGTGCCCCGCAAGCGCTCTTGCGCTGACGTGGAAAACGGTGGGCAATAACTCGCCCGCGATTTTATACATATTCGGTAGCATTAGAAGTAAGCCTTGACTACAAGTATAGGTCGTCGTCAGCGCGCCACAGGTAAGAGAGCCGTGCAGCGCGCCTGCAACACCGCTTTCCGATTGCATTTCCACAACTCTCACTGGCTTACCGAATAAGTTTTTCTTACCGTTTGCCGACCATTCGTCCGCAAGCTCCGCCATCGGGGAAGACGGTGTGATCGGGTAGATGATAGCAATTTCACTAAAAGCGTAGGAAACGTAGCTTGCCGCCGCGTTCCCGTCCATAATCTTTTTGCTCATAAAACTTCTCCTTTTTGCATAAGTATTACCCGTTTTTATAAAAAAACTACCTTTTAGATAAAAATTTGTAAAAGTACTTGAAAGTTTT
>JAZQZK010000013.1:0-3450 GCA_045634025.1 Candidatus Scatosoma sp. | reverse complement strand
TACCCGCATAGTCTGTCTTAAACACTTTTGCATTTTCTAAATTCGGCATGTTTTGTTACTCTCCTTATTCTTCTTTTTCGTTCTTGTCCTTTCGCGCCGCCCCGACGGGAAAGGTTTTTAGATATTAAGCGCGCCGCCAAGCTTGCCGAAGCCCGATTTTACCCCTAATATCCACAAAAAAGGGCGGATTAAATAGACCCGCCCTTTCATGCTTGTTACTTTCTCAATCCCAATTTTTCAACGATGGCTCTGTATCTCATAATGTCTTTTTCTTTGAGATAGTCCAAAAGGCCACGACGTTTACCTACCATTTTCAAAAGGCCACGGCGGGAGTGGTTGTCCTGCTTGTGTACCTTAAGGTGTTCGTTCAAGTGATTGATCTTTTGCGTCAAAAGAGCAATTTGAACTTCGGGAGAACCCGTGTCGCCTTCGTGAGTTGCAAATTTTGCGATGATTTCATTCTTTTCCATTTCTTTTTATCCTCCTATGGAATGTATCTCGTACTACCAAGTCAAGCGTGGAGAATCGCTTCACCTCGTAGCCGTTATTACTATTTTATCATAAACGTTATCAATTGTAAAACGTTTTAAGGCTATTTTTGAAAAAATTTTGCTCTCTTTTCCAAAATTTCATCAGTTTTTTCAAGGTACGTCTTCAAATCCTTTTGCGACGCAAACCTTTCTATCCTACCGTTGTCAAACGTAACGCGTTTTGAAACGGCGTTCGCGCCAAGCGCAAGGTTATCCGTCGTCTCTTCCATAATATCTATATTATACACGCACGCCTTGTTAGGTTTGCTCCAACCCACGTTCTCGTTATTCCCTGCTTGGTATTTTTGCCTATACATATAATACGGGTCGTACCCCGCTTTAGACAAAATCTCTCTCGATAAAGAAATCATATCGCTAATCGACTGATTTTCAATATACGAACATTCTTCTTTGAGTTTCGCGCCCGCCTTCAAGGACAAACAATGCACGGTTATATTCTCCGCGTCCGTTAAAACCGCCTTTTCAACGCCACTCGCAAAGGTCTCCACCGTCTCCCCTTCAAGCCCTGCGATAAGGTCAACGTTCACGTCAAACCCAAACCCGTCTATCATCTCAAACGCCTTATAAACGTCCGCAACCGTATGTTTTCTACCGATTTTTTGCAAAGTCTCGTCCGAGAAAGTCTGTGGATTGATACAAATTCTCGTTACTCCGTGTTCCTTCAAAAGAGCGAGTTTATCACGCGTAAATACGTCGGGTCTACCCGCTTCTACGGTGTACTCCACCCCCACGAGCGAGTCAAGCGGTTTTAATACTCTCTCAAGCTCTGAAACGCTCAAAGCGAACGGCGTACCACCGCCGATATAGATACTGCGAAGGTTTTTGACGAGTGGTTTACTCTCTTCAATCTCACGCGATAAAGCGGATAAATATTCCGGCAAGAACTGTCTTGTCTTTTCAATCGGCGCGGTGATAAAGGAACAGTACGCGCACTTGGTCGGGCAAAAGGGTATGGACACGAACAAATCGACGTTTCCGTCCTTTTTCTCGTAAATTCCTTCCTGCGCTTTTAAAATTCTCGCAACGAGTTCGGTATTCTCTTCGGACACACGCATCTTTTCAAAGAGCGGACGGAAGTCCAACCCTTTTTCTAGTTCGGTATAGGCAAGCTTCGTCGGTCTAATCCCCGTCAAAGCACCCCACGGCATTTTCTCATTATATTTTTCGCTTAAAATATCGTATAACGCAAGCTTTGCAAAACGGCGTTCCAAACGCTTAAATTCAAGTTCACCGCATACCTGCCCGCTATCTTTGAACGAAAAACTCTGCCCGTCGATTAAAAAATCGTTGAAAAATACGCCGTCTTCGTAGCGATAAGTATGCTGTATTTCATCTGGACGGTTTTTGAATAATCTCACAACGTCCATGAGTTCGTTTTCCAAAAAGGCGCAATTCGTCGTCATAGTTTTCCCTTATAAATCCTGCAAAAATGGATTATTCTCCCGTTCTGTTTGCAAGGTCGTTTCTTCGCCGTGACCTGCGTACACAGGCATATCGTCAAGCGCGCAAAGTTTTTTCAAACTCTCACGAATCTGGCTAATGCTACTCGTCGGCAAATCCGTTCTGCCAATGGTGTTTTTGAAGAGCGTATCCCCCGAGAACAAACACCTACCCCCGTCGTCTTCAAAAATATAGCACGCGCTACCGACGGTATGTCCACCCGTTGAAAGCGCGGTAATTTTCAATCCGCAAAGCTCGACTTGCTCACCATCCGAAAGCGTTTCGGTAACGGTATAGTAAGACCTAGGCACGCCAAACTCTTCAAATAAATCCGATCTCGTACCGATAAGCGGTTTTTCTTTGTCAAGGCAAATAACCTTCGCGCCCGCTTGCTGCAATACCCCCGCCCCGCCAACGTGGTCGAAATGGCAATGGGTAAGAAGAACGTATTTAATTTCCAAACCCAAAGCAAGCAACTTGCCTTCAATATGCTTTGACGAAGGATCAATAACGACAGCCGTTTTACCGTCTGCCGTAATTACGTAAGTATTCGCGCCAAATCCAAATGGAGAAATTTTTTGTATTTTCATAGTAAATAAATGAATTGACTTTCGTCGTGAATTGAACGCAGAGCGTTCATGAATTATTGAAAACTTCGTTTTCTACATGAATTGAATTTTTTGAGCAAAATTCATTACAGTAAAATTATAAAAATTCCATAATGCAAACTGAGTTTGCAATTCATGACGGCATAGCCGTCCATTCATGAAATTTTAATTTCTATTCATGGAGCATTAGCGAGAATTCATTTCCCGGGAGCGTTGGAAATGCGAGTAAGACAAGGAAAGCGAGGAAAACTTGAGGGATTTTACTAAATCGTAAATGACCGAAAGTTGCCACAGCTTGACGATGTATTGCGAAATATATACAACGCGACTCCCTTAACGGTTCAGATGCGAAGTATATCAACCGTTAAGTAATACGGTGGACGTCAAAAATACGCTTATCCGCTAACATCTTTTTGATAAGCATATCCACTTCGGAAATGTCGGCAAGACTGACGGACGCGTCTAAAATGGCGTCGCCGTTCTTATCAATTCGTCCGTTGACGGCGGTAATCGAAAGCTTTAAGTCGGAAACCGCTTGGGAAAGTACGGACAACGCCGCGCCTTGGTCCGTTGAACGGATGGCAATGTTGGCGTTATAACGCTGTTTCACGCCTTCCGCGCGCGCAAATTCCGCAGGCAATAATCTACCTGCATCGACGGAGCGGATATTCGGGCAATCCGATCTATGCACGACCACGCCCCTACCGCGCGAAGTAAATCCCACGATTTTATCGCCGGGTACAGGCGAACAACAGCCCGCAAAACGCACCAACAATCCTGCCTGACCGTTGATGAGTACACCGCCAGGATTTACGCCTTTACCAGCTCGAATTTCAAAGCCTTGCGGACTT
>JAZQZK010000012.1:0-3393 GCA_045634025.1 Candidatus Scatosoma sp. | reverse complement strand
ATTTCTCGGTTATGGGCCTAGTCGCGGAACGATCGGTCAAAAGCTACGCGTTACTTAATACTACACGGCTAAACCTTGTTTATACCATGTCCGAGATTATCGCAAACGCCCTGTCCTTACTTTTATGCAACGGAAAAAGCGAAATTTTTTTCTTGGCAGGGCTTGGTTTTTATTGCCTTATCCTTCCCCCTATGCTATAATATGAAACGAAATAAAGGAAGGTTTTCGGAAAACACTTCCTATAAGGGTAAAGTCGCCGAGTTCGTTGTTGAACCCGACAACCGTCAAAACGCGGAGATACAAGCAGTTGACTACCGTTAAAACGCGGAGATACAAGCAGTTGAGTACCGTTAAAACGCGGAGATACGGGCAAGACAAGGCGAGCGAGGCTTTTCGACGGGAGCGTACTAGCCGTACACGACCAAATCGCACGGAGCTATGACGATGAAATGCGAAGTATATACGCGTTTAGCCTGTTCAAAGCGACCCCACCCTAATAAAAAAACCGAGGTATAAACTAATATGAAAAGAATTTCAACCCAAAGGTTGTGTAGGGCAGGCGTGATTGCGGCGCTTTACACAACGCTCACTTACGCCTTTGCTCCAGTCGCGTTTGGTTCGCTCCAAATACGGCCCGCCGAGGCGCTTTGCATTTTGCCCCTGTTCTTTGTTGAAGCCGTACCCGCCCTGTTCGTCGGGTGCTTGCTTGCAAATCTCACTTCCCCGTTCGCGCTCTACGATATGCTCCTTGGCGGCGGCGCAACCTTACTTGCCGCGTTTACGACTTATTTTATAGGGATATGGGTTAAGAACAGGAAATTAAAGTTGTTTTTAGGCGGACTTTCCCCCGTGTTTTTTAATACGCTGATTATCCCGTTCGTAATCGTCGTTTTATGCGGTGGAGCGTCGGCAGGCGAAACGCTTTTTAGCGCGTACCTTCTCACCGCGCTCTCCATTTTCTTAACTGAATGTTTATGCGTTTATGGTTTGGGCATACCCTTGTACTTATTCTTCGAGAAATTAAATAAGAAATAAGATTACTTACTAAATCACTGTAAATAGAATGACAAACAAAAAAGCGATAACCGTGTAGGGTTATCGCTTTTCGTTTTAGTTGTCTTTGCTGTTGCCAAGGAAAGTACCGAAGAAATCGTTGTTCTTCAAGGTCGTTCCGCTTGCGGACGAGCTGCCACCGCTTCTTCCGCTACGGTTATAAGGCTTCTTGCCGTAGCCACCGCTTCTGCCGTTTCTACCGTTTCTTCCGCCACGGTCGTTTCTGCCACCGCGGTTTCTATCATTTCCGCCACGACGGTCGTCGCGTCTTGCAGAAATTGCAGGGGCGTCGGGGTCTTGTAAGTTTTCGGGAATTACCACGATATAACGGTTAGGTTCTTTGCCTTCGCTCGTCGTCTTTACCCCTTCAAACTCGGAAAGTTTCGCATGGATAATGCGTCTTTCGTAGGGGTTCATGGGTTCTAACTGGATTTTCTTTTCTAATCTGATTGCTTTTTGCGCTAAGTTTTCAGCAAGTCTTTCAAGCGTTGCTTCGCGGGTTTCGCGATAGTTTTCACAGTCCACAACCACTCTTGCGTACTTTTCTCTGCCGGTGTTTGCAACCGCGCTCGCAAGCGTTTGGATAGCGTCGATCGTTTCGCCGTGCTTACCGATAATTTTCGTCGTGTTTTGCGCGTTTACGTTGATTTCGATTTTTTCGTCTTCATTGACGAGCGTTACTTCCGCGTCAATCTTCAAAACGTCAAACAAGCCTTTCAAGAACTCTACCGCTCTTTCGCCGTCCGTTTCGCCGGTTGCCGCTTCTTCCGCTTCGTTTACGCCGATTTGAACCTTTGCTTTAACCGAGCCGAACAATTTCTTTTTACCTTCTTCAAGGACGGTGATTTCTACGTCCTCACGGGCTACCTTCAATTCCTGCAAGCCGAGTTCTATCGCTTCTTCAGCCGTCTTGCCCGTAAACTCAAAATATTTCATTTCTTATCCTCCCACGTACTTTGTTTGGTACGTTTATTTGTTGTTTTTACCCTTTTTACCGTCTTCACTAGCCTTGTACTCTCTACCGGGGAAACGTTGGTTGTAGCGAGCTTGAAGGGCTTCCGATTCCTTTTTCGCGAGCATTTTATCTACGATTTTATTGATAACGAGCGTGGACACAAGCGCCGTGATGTTGCTCATAATCATGTAGATAGAGAATGCGCCCGAGTACATGAACGAGAAGAACGCGAACATGACCGTCATCATAATCATCGTGGTCTTTTGTTGTTGCGCGCCTTGACCGTCTACCGTAGAGAATTGAGACTGCTCTTTTTGCGAACTCATGGTTACCCATTGTTGGAGCAAAATCGTACCTACCGAAAGCAAAATCAAGATAAAGTAGCCGTTTGCTTGGCTCTTTTGTACGTCTAATTTTTTCGTGACTAAATCGTACGCAGCTTCACCGTAAACGTCCGTTTGAATATCCGTGTACCCTGCTTTCTTACCGTTCAAGTCGAATTTTTGGCTCTTAATACCCGTTTCGAAATCGGTGTAGTTGGATACGGGGTGCTTGTAGGATGCGTCCGTCATCCAGATATTTTTAATCCAAAGGAACTTGGTACGCTCTGCGATACTTTCTTCATAGAAGGTCTTAACGCCCGTTTGCGCAAGCGAGATTACATATTCCTTGCACGCCATATCCGCATCGGCGTAAACCGCGTTGCCGTCCTTGTCTTTTTTATCAAGAAGGATTTGGATTTCGTCTTTGTGCGAGCTTGCCATAAGCTTTTGCGTATCGACGTAGTACTTCTTTTGCGCGCCTTGGATATATTCCACGGTAGCTTCGCCCGTTGCAGGCGCGGAAACGGTGTAATATACGTAGTCGTCTTCGCTAACGCCTTTCACAACCACAACGCTACCGTTAAGTTCTTCGGTGAGCGTGTAGCTATTTTCAACCGTGATATCGGGAGCGTAAGCCACGATGGACTTATTGTACTCGCCAACCATCATGTTGTAGTTTTCTACCGCCGCGTATTGCGAGTATGCGTTGAACGCGTTGATTGCGACGATAAAGATTACCATTGAAAGAATCATAGGTAAGCAGGACGAGAAAAGGGAAATTCCGCTTTCCTTATACATTTCCATTACTTTTTGATTGTATAATTCTTTATTGTTCGCGTATTGCTTTTGCAATTTCGCCATTCTTTCTTGGTTTTCTTTCATCTTCGCGTTTTGCTTACGCATGTTAACGCGTTGAGAAACGTCGAAGGGTAATACGATTACCTTTAATGCGAGCGAAAATAAAATTACGCCCACGCCTACGTTGCCTACCGACTCGATAAGCCAACGAATAATCTTACCTATCCAGTTCAAATAAATGTTGTAGGTTTGTCCCCAAAGCGT
>JAZQZK010000011.1:0-8087 GCA_045634025.1 Candidatus Scatosoma sp. | reverse complement strand
GGTTTCGGATTTCGTCGTTTTAACGTCGGACAATCCACGCTTTGAAGACGCGACCGATATCATACAAGATATTGAAAAGGGGATAGTCAAGGAATATACAAGCTACGTCGCAATCCCCGACCGCGAACGGGCGATCGCCTATGCAATGTCGGGGCTAAAGGACGGCGACGTATTATTAGTCGCAGGCAAAGGCGGGGAAGATTATCAGGAGCGAATGGGTATAAAATACGCGTATAAGGACGAAGATGTAATCATAAAAATCACGAAAAAAGGATAGCGTAATGCAAATTTCTTCTATTATATTTTCAAGCCTTACGGCATTTTTTCTCTCAATTTTAGGGTATTTCCTTTTAATTCCCGCGCTTAAAAAACTAAAAGCAGGACAAAACATTCTCTCGTACGTTGAAGAACATCATAAAAAAAGCGGAACTCCCACAATGGGCGGAGTCGTCTTTATCACGATGTCGATTATAGCAAGTTTGTGCTTTATAAAAACTCTTGATAGAGCGCTTATCGTAACCCTTGTTATCGGGTTTTCGTATATGCTAATAGGCATGCTCGACGATGTATTAAAAATGAAAAGAAAAGAGAATTTAGGGCTAACCGCGTTACAAAAAATCATCTTCCAAACTTCGGTTGCTTTGTTTGCCTCGCTGTACGCGTTAAAGGCGGGCTTATCAACCTTAAATATCCCTTTTTTGAATAGGAGTTTGCAGATTAACGGCTGGATAATTCCCGTTGGGGTGTTCGTGTTTTTGGCAACCGTCAACTGCGTTAATTTAACGGACGGCTTGGACGGACTCGCCGCCTTTTCCTGCCTTCCATTCTTTTTGTTTTTTGGGCTATTGATTTGGATGCAAGGCGGTCAAAACCTGTCGATTTTATCCTTTTCTTTGTCCGCATCGCTCATGGCGTATCTTTGCTTTAATTCCAACCCTGCAAGCGTGTTCATGGGCGACACAGGTTCCCTTTCTCTTGGTGGATTTTCCGCCTGTATCGCGCTCTTTAGCGGAAATTTATTATATATTGCAACGGTTGGCGTAGTCTTCGTTTTGTCGGGTGTTTCCGTTATTTTGCAGGTCGCGTATTTCAAAAAGACGAACGGAAAACGGATATTCAAGATGACGCCTATCCATCATCATTTTCAACAATGCGGATATTCTGAAACGAAAATATCCTATTCCTATTTTGCGATTACTTGCATTTTAGCGCTTATTAATTTCGCGTTTTTAATCTAATAAAATACAATTTTAAGGAGTAATTATGTATCCATCAGAGCAAACTTTTTTAATTCTTGGACTCTCGCGGTCGGGCACGGCGGTCGCCGAATTTTTACTTAAAAATAAAGCCACGGTATATTTATACGACGACTTAACGAGCGACAATCTTGAAAAAACCACTTGTGAACTCGAAAAACTCGGCGGTAAACGAGTGAATAAGGAAGACTTATCAAAAATGCAAGAAATATGCGACGCGGTGGTGTTAAGCCCTGGGATTCCTATCGACCACCCCGTTTCAATCTCTTTCCGTCGCGCAGGAAAGGGGATTTTAGGCGAAGCGGAACTTGCCGCTCGCCTTATGCGTTGTACGATTGTTGCCGTAACGGGTACGAACGGCAAGACGACGACGGTTTCTATGATAGAAAAGGTATTGCAAGAAAGCGGTAAAAGGGCGGAAGCTTGCGGAAACGTAGGCTCGCCTATGATAAGACATCTTGATTTAACGGCAAACGACGTCGCCGTTGCGGAAATCTCCAGTTTTCAACTTGAAACTCTTAACTCGCTTTGTCCTCATATCGCCGTTGTTCTCAACGTAACGGAAGACCATTTGAACAGGCATTACAATATGGAAAACTACATATTCTTAAAGAAGAAAATCCTAAAGAATGCAACGGAAATTGAATACGCGGTACTCAATTACGACGATGAAACGGTCAAAAAATTTGAAGATTCGACAAGGGCGAAAAAGATATATTTTTCTTTGCGTGAAAGGGTTGACGGCGCTTACGTTAAGGACGACGCTATTTATTATTTCGACGAGAAAATCATGGACGTTAAAAGCTTGCTGCTTATCGGGAAACACAATGTTCAAAACGCGTTGGCAACGGTATGCGTAGCGAAACTTTTGGGTGTAGAGACGCAGGTTATCGCTCGCGCGCTCGGCGAGTTTAAGGGCATTAAACACCGCATTGAACGAGTGGCGATAGTTGACGGCGTAGAGTATATAGACGACTCAAAGGCAACGAACGTTGACGCAACGCTAAAAGCGGTAGTGGCGATGAAATCGGAAATCGTACTCTTGCTCGGCGGTAAAGATAAGGGATATGACTACGATAAACTCTTTCATGCCGTAAGAAATTCAAGCGTTGTAAAGTGTATTTTATACGGAGAAAATCGTTTGAAACTATTAGAAAGCGCAATGCGAACGGGCTATAAAACGGTTGCGTTATGCGATAACTTTTTGGTTGCCGTCAACGTTGCAAGGCTCACGGCAACGTCTAACCAAACGGTACTTTTAAGCCCTGCTAGCGCAAGTTTTGACGAGTTTTCAGGCTACGAAGAGCGTGGTGATAAATTCGTTGAAATTATAGAAGGATTTAAGTCGGGAAGCAGGGAAGCGAAAAAGGCGGCGCAAACGATTGAAGAGATAGAAAAGCAAACCTTTGACGATGCCGAAATTGAATAAAAAGGGAGATAGTCTCATCATACTTTTAACCGTGCTATTGTCAGGCTTTGGCGTGGTAATGGTGTATTCGGCAAGCTATTACACCGCTGAAGTTCAGTACGGCGACGGGTTTTATTTTGCGAAAAAACAATTTTTAGGTTTTTTGTTAGGGCTTGTCGGAATGTTTCTTGCGATAAAATTCGATTATCGTAAATTAAAGAATAAGAAAGTTCGTTATGCGCTCGTCGTCGTTGCAATCACCCTGCTTGCGTTGGTGTTCGTGCCAGAGCTTGGTAAAACCAACTACGGCGCAACACGTTGGATAGGCGTGGGCGGTGTAACGGTACAGCCTTCAGAGTTTGCAAAATACGCGCTCGTTATATTTTCGGCAGGGTATATGTCTGAAAATATCGGTAAAATGCGTAAGTTTAAGGGAATGTTTCCCGTGCTTTTGGTGGGCGGAATCATTTGCGTTTTAATCATTATTGAGCCGAATATGTCCGTAACCATGTGCGTTGGAATGTTGATGATCGCAATGCTTTTTCTTGGCGGAGTAAAAATCAAACACTTTTTAGTGATTGCCGTTCCTGCGCTTGTCGCGATCCCCGTCCTTATCGCAATCGAGCCGTACAGACTTTTGAGAATGAGCGCGTTTTTAGATCCTTGGGCGTCGCCAAAAGAAGAGGGGTACCAACTCATACAATCCTTGTACGCGCTCGGGAACGGCGGTTGGTTTGGAACGGGACTTTTTAATTCAAGGCAAAAATACCGCTTTTTACCGTTTGCGGAAAGCGATTTCATTTTGGCTATCGTCGGGGAAGAGATAGGTTTTATCGGGCTTACCATTTTATTTTTAACGATGCTTTTGCTTGTCTATCGCGGGGTAAGAACCGCGCTCAAAGCCAAAGATTTTTTCTCTTTTCTTCTCGCGATGGGGATAACCTTGGTGTACGCGATACAAACGACGATTAACGCCTTAGTTGTCAGCGGGGCAATTCCGCCAACGGGAATACCGTTACCGCTTTTAAGTTCTGGAAACACGTCGCTTATTATAACCATGACGTTTATGGGCGTTTTGTATTCGATAAGCAAAAGGATAAAAGAATGACGGGCACTTTTGTTTTTGAAAATTCATACAATAAAGCATAAGGAGCTTTGATTGTTATGGATAAATATATTATTGACGGCGGAGCGAAGCTATATGGGAACGTGAAAATTCAAAGCGCGAAAAACTCTGTTTTACCGTTGTTGGCAGCTTCGATTTTAACGGATAAACAAGTAAAGATTAGAAATTTGCCTATTATTTCCGACGTCGAAAATATGCTACGGATTTTAACCGAACTCGGTTGTGAAGTTAGACGGGGAACGGAAATAACCGTCATTGATAGCGCAAACGCAGTTTCTCACGAACTCCCCGCAAGGCTAACGAAGGAACTGCGTTCTTCCGTTTTTATGCTCGGCTCGGTGCTTACGCGGTTTAGGCGTGCGAAAATCGCTTATCCTGGCGGTTGCGATATCGGGCTTCGGCCGATTGATTTACACCTAAAAGGCTTACAACGCTTAGGCGTAAAAATCGTCGAAGAGAACGGGTACATAAGTTGTAGCGTGGATAAACTAAAGGGCGCGGAAGTTGTCTTAGATTTTCCAAGCGTCGGCGCAACGGAAAATATTATTTTAGCGGCGGTTAAAGCGGAAGGGACTACGTTTATCCGCAACGCCGCGAAAGAACCTGAAATCATAGATTTGCAACGCTTTTTGAACGCTATGGGCGCAAAGGTACGGGGCGCAGGCGGAAGTACAATCGTCGTGGAAGGTGTAAAACGTTTGCGTGGAGTGGAATATTCTCCCATTTGCGACAGGATAGAAGCAGGTACTTTTTTGATTGCGGCGGCGTCTTGTGGTGGTGAAATCCAAACGGAAGGCGTTTTTTCGGAAAATCTTGCAGCTCTTTTAGATAAATTGCGTGAAAACGGTTGCAAAATACATACGAAAAATGATAAAATAAGATTATCAAGTAGCGGAAAGCTTAAATCGGTGGATATTGTGGAAACAATGCCTTTCCCCGGTTTTCCTACGGACTTACAGGCGCAGTATTCCGCGCTTTGCGCAACCGCGCGAGGTAGCGCCGTCGTGGTCGAAAATCTATTTGAAACGCGGTTTAAGTTTGCAGGCGAATTAAAACGTATGGGAGCGGATATAACCGTTCGGGGAAGAAGCGCTATGATTCGTGGCGTACCTGTCCTTCACGGCGCGCCCATTACGGCGCAGGATTTGCGAGGCGGCGCGGCTTTGGTAATAGCGGCGCTAAAAGCGGAAGGCAAAAGCTCGGTGATGGATTTGTCGTATATCGACAGGGGGTATTCGGAGTTTGAATACAAACTCAAAAATCTCGGCGCTTGCATAAAGCGGATAAAAATTTAACGGATGAAAAAGGAATGCGAATGAAGAAGATTATTACGATAGTATTAACGTCAATATTATTTATTTTCGCGGTAGCGCTTGGGGTAAATAGCGTATATCGAGTAAGCGAAGTTGCGCTTGAAATCAATTTCGTTTCCGAAGAAGCAAAACAGGAAGCGGAAGAATTAGAGGGTCGCTTATCCGCCGTTTACGATAAACGCAGTATTTTCGATTCCAAAAAAGAAGACTCGGAAAACGTGTTTGCCGAATTTCCCTATTTTAGATTGACGGGGTTTAAGAAAGAATACCCCAACAAAATCGTTGTCGAGGCAACGGAAGACGCCGAAGTTTTTGCGGTGGCAAACGGGTCGGGCGGATATTTCATATTAGCGCTTGACGGAACGATACTTTCCGTTCGTGAAAGCTCTCTTAACCGTTCGGACGGCGCGCCGAATATCCTTATCGAAGGCGTTGAAATTTCAGGCGAAAAGGGTACGGTTTGCGCAAGTGAAAAGATAGTTAAACTCTTGCCGTTTGTGAAAGCGTTGTCTTCTCGCTTGAACGGTCTTCGCGCGAATATTACAAAAATCGAATACACGGTATACGGTGGAAACGTTGAACAGTATAATTTCTCAATGCGCGAAGGGGTGACGCTAATGCTCCAAAAAGCCGACGAGTTCGTGGAAGAAAAGGCAAGCAAAGTCGTCGAGAAGTACACCACGCTTGAAGATAGGGAACTTCTTGGCGGATATTTATACGCAACGAATAGTACGGAAAAAGCAACCGTCGTATATTATCCCACTGAAATTCCTTTAGGTTAAGTAAAAGAATACGTTAAAATCAAGAAAAATGCGATAAAAACTCGCCTTTTTCTTGATTTTTTTTCTCAAAGGATTGACATTTCAAACGAAATGTTTTATAATAATATAGATAGATTATAATTTTATTATAATTTCCTGTTTATTTTAGGCGTAATGCTTAAAAAATACCATTTACTTGCGAAGGAAAACGGATTATGAAAAACCAAAGAGTAGCCGTACTCGACATACGCTCGTTTGAAGTCACCTTTCTTATCGGAAGCAGGGGCGTAAACAATACGTTTATTGTTTGTGGTAGCGAAAGCCAAAAATACGAAGGGTTTTCGTCTTCGGGATTTATTGACAAGGAGTCTTTCCGCGACGCCGTTTGCGCGGCGGTAGAAACGGTGCGTAAGAACTATGACGGAACGGTAGAAGAAATTTATATATCAGCCCCGTCTGCGTTCGTGTCTTTGAAGACGAAGGGGCATACCATTTCCTTCCCTTCCAAACGAAAAATCTCTTCGCAGGACGTAGAAGTACTCTTTGACGGCGCGCAAAACGATTTGTTTGCATCAGGCGTTTGCGTACGTCGTTCGGCAATGTATTTTGCGGTAGGCGATCATAGAAAATATTTCAAAGAAAGCGATTTGTTCGGCGTTCCTACTTCGCTTTTGAAAGGCGCGCTTTGTTACTATTTCGTCGATGCGGAGTTCTACGATTTCATCAATGAAATTTTAAGTGCTTTGGGTATCCAAAAATTCCAGTTTATCCCTGCAAGTCTTTCGCAGACGACCTATCTATTACCGCAAAGCACGCGTGAAGGCTACGCGTTATTTTTAGACGTTGGCTTCTTATCTACAACGTTTTCGGTGGTTTATGGTAACGGGATCGTGCGTGAAGAAAGCTTTGACTACGGTACGGGTTGGTTGATAGCCAATTTGATGAAAACCTTTAACGTGGAATATTCGATTGCGGAAGAAATGCTCCGTAGCGCGAACGTTTCCGAGCGTGGCGTGCCTAGGGATTTGAAATGGACGGACGCTGATGGGAAAGGCTATCCCGTTTGGAAAATTAACGACGTTATCAAGCTCGGCTTTGATGAGTTGAGTGAAAAAGTCGCCGCGTTCTTGCAAACGCATTACGGCGATAAAAAATCTATTATGGTTATGAACGCGCCCTTGCTTATTACGGGCGAAGGGGTAACGGGTCATTCGGGGTTAGTAGAACATCTTACGAGTCGTATTAACCACACGGCGCAAATCGTCGCCCCTGAATTGCCTTATTACGATAAGCCGGGGTATTCGTCGAGAATGGCGCTTCTTAACATGGCGCTTGGCGACCAACAGGAAAAAGGCTTTTTCAAAAAATTCTTTAATTTACTTGGAGGAAAAAGAAAGTGATGGACAACTACAATAACGATATGGAAAGAAATTACGATTTTGATATGAATACTGCGCAAGAAACGGATGGAAACAATTTATCGGGCGTAGCGAAGATAAAGGTAATCGGCGTTGGTGGCGCAGGTAATAACGCGGTCAACCGCTTGATTGAAACGGGGCTTCGTAGCGCGGAATATATCGTCGTAAACACGGACAACCAAGCGTTGGCTCGTTCTAAAGCAAGCAACCGTATCCAAATCGGCGTAAAACTCACGAAAGGTCTTGGCGCAGGCGCAGACCCGCTCGTAGGTAAAGCAGCGGCGGAAGAAAACAAAGAAGCGATCCAAAACGCTTTGCGTGATACCGACCTTTTATTCATTACCGCAGGTATGGGCGGTGGTACGGGTACGGGCGCGGCTCCCGTAATCGCAAAGATTGCAAAAGAGATGAAAATTCTCACCGTAGCAGTCGTAACTCTTCCTTTCACGTTTGAAGCAAAACGCAGAATGGACAACGCGCTCAACGGTATTGAAGAATTAAGCAAATCCGTCGATTCACTCATCACTATCCCCAACGATAAAATTCGTGAAGTAGTCCCGAAAGGCACTTCTTTCACCGAAGCATTGAAAGTTGCGGACGAAGTTTTGCGTCAAGGCATTAGGGGTATTGCGGAACTTATCGTCAATCCTTCGCTTATCAACCTTGATTTTGCGGACGTAAGAACGACGTTGAAAGATCGTGGCGTTGCGCACATGGGCATCGGTGTTGCAAAGGGTGAAAAGCGTATTTACGACGCAGTTCGTTGCGCTGTTTGCAGTCCCTTGCTCAACACGACGATTGAAGG
>JAZQZK010000010.1:0-7992 GCA_045634025.1 Candidatus Scatosoma sp. | reverse complement strand
AAATAAAAGATACGGATAAGGATAGAATTCAAGTAGCAAAATATTGTTCTAAATATATGTCAAAAGATAATATTCAAATCCGTTCGCATAGATATTTCAGTTCAAAAAATTTAGCAAAACCAACACATAGTTTTATAGGATTTACAAATATTGCGCTTGCGCTTAGGTATTGGCTTTTAAGTCACGGCTATACGCCTTATTCTGCGACAAGATACGGCGAAAGCTTTTGCTTATATGGTAATGATATAGAATGGTTTTATAGTGGATTAGAAATGCTCTCAAACTCAGTACAAAAAAGCTTTTTGATACCACTACCGAACGATACACCCACACCGTTCGATTGACGATGGAACACTCATTTATTAGCCTAAGGCATAGGCAAAAGGCAAGGGTTTACCCCTTTAGCAAGTCTTTGTTGCCTTTCTATGCACAAGCGTAAGCTTGTATTTTGCGATAGCGTAGCCAGAGGCGTGAAAGATACAAAGGAGAAAGCAAGATGATACAACAACCAAATTTTGAAATTATAACAGTAGGCGAGTGGTTAATGTTATGGTTTGAAACATACAAAAAGCCGTTCCTAAAAGAGTATAGCTTACGAAACATTGAGCAAATGATAAGATTACACACGCCCGATTGGTTTAAGAATATACCGCTCGCAAAGGTAAGAGTTTTTGATGTCGACAGGGCTTTGTCGGGTATTCCGCTTGGGCGTACCTATGTCTACGCGCGTCAGGTATGGCATTCCGCGTTCTCAAAGGCTTTGAAATTAGGCATAATAGAGCGCAATGTCTTAGAATTGACGGATAAGGTTTCCTATAAAAAGAAGAGGAGCAACGCCTTGACGATTGAAGAGCAAAAGAATTTTATCTCTGCCTTAGAGGGTAGGCGCGCAAAGTGGGTAATGCTTTTCTATTTACATACAGGCGTAAGGCGTGCAGAGGCATTGAATATCCTTTGGAAAGATATAGATAAGGAGAGGCGTTTAATTCGTGTTCGTGGCACAAAAACTGCGGATAGTGATAGATTTATCATCTTGACGGACGAAGTTCAAAAAATATTGGACGGACAAAAAGCGCAATGCAAAAAAGAGAAAATCAAAGACGAGCGTATTTTTCCATATAGCAAGCAACAAATGTCGCGCGTGTTTCGTGAATTATGTCCAAATCATCATTTACACGATTTAAGGCATACATTTATAACGCGATGCGCAGAATGTGGCGTAAATGTAAGTGTTTGTCAACAACTTGTAGGGCATTCAACGTCGGATATGACGCTCAATGTTTATATGCACGTAATGGACGAATTTAAGAGGAAAGAGGCGTTAAAATTTACGATTTTTCCAAAGTTCTAAAATCGTGTGTACCATAAAAACGCCAAAAAACAGTAAAAAAAAGAGGACTTAGAAAAACTCTAAATCCCTTTATTTATATGGCGCAGAGAAGAGGATTTGAACCTCCGGTAAGTTTTTGGCCTACACACGATTTCCAATCGTGCTCCTTAAACCACTCGGACATCTCTGCATATAAGGCTTTCGCAAGCCTTATTATATTACTGTATTTTTCAAAAAAATGCAAGCGTTTTTGCTCTGCTTTATGAAAAAAATTAAAAAAATTCTGCTTTTTTTCACTTTTGCGTAGGGGAATAGCATTTGCATACCGTTCCGCTCGGTAAAAAGCCTGTGTCGGAACATTGTTTCCAAGAATATTGCGGTAATAATTGCCATTCTTCAATGCCAAGCGCCGATAAAATCGCTTTTCTAGTTCTTACTAAACTTGCCTTTTCTTCTTGGAGCGCAGGCAGTTTTTCAGGCGAGAAGACTTCCGCTTTCGCAAGGGAAATTTCCATTTTTGCAAGCGTTTGCGAAACGCTCTTGAACTCCGCGTTCGCATTTGCTTTTTCAATGAATTTATCCGCTACCGATTGCGCCTTTTCACGACGGAGCGCGTAATATCTTTCTCTATCCGTCTTGGCGTTGACGTCTTCGATTGCCGTTGAAATCGGGCTTGTTCTTGTCGAAATGGTGGGGGCAGGTATGGATTCAACGCGAGTAATGCCTTCGTGTTTCCAGTCCGATAAAATCTTATTCATGTACGGAATAGGGTTCGCCGTACCCGTCGCGCGTTTGCCTGCTTCCAAAATCATTTGATCGCTAAAGCTCCAGCTACGCCACGTTTCGACCATAGTAATCCCAAGCGCGTTCTTGCTTGTGATACCGCAAATTTCGCGGAGTTTCGCAAAGAGTTTCAAAGCGTCGTTTTTCGATTTTAAGTAATCCTTCACGCTATCCGCCGACACCACGCCTTGCGAGAAGAGTGAAGATAAAATTTCGTTCATGGAAGAGAAGTCCGCGCGCTCGGTCTTTAAGCAATAGGTTGCGATATCAAGGAGCGACTCGTCTTCAAAACCGTATTCACGCCATTTTTCAGTGTACTCGTCGGCAAAAGCGGACGGATTACCGATTTTAGCGCCAAGTTTTTTACCGATACGGAAGGTGAGCGCAATGAGAATTTCGCGTTCGGTTAAGTAATTTTCTACGTCGCTAACGGTAAGTTTGCTCTTTGCAATCAATTCTTCAAGCTGGATATTAAGCGCGGTGATACCGCCTTTCTTCATACGTTTTGCAACGGTGAGTATGGCTTTGGAATCCAAACCGCTATCCAGCCATTTTTGGTAGAGTGAATAGTCGTTCTCGTCGGGGTTGCCCGTTAAATTGAGCGCGCCAAAAAGGGCAAGGACTTCCTTTTCGTTGGCGTTGCAGTTGTTGAGTTCGCGTTCGACTTGGGTATAAGTCGTCCAACCCATCTTAACGTATTTTTTCGCTTTATTGAAGATATAGGACGCGGAGACTTTTTCGCCTTGCTTTGCGATGCAGTATTCCGCGATAAGCAAAAAGGCTTGGGGTTGGATATCGTTTTCGTCCAAGAACTGCATATATTTCAAGGAATCGTTATAGGAAATAAACTTCCCGACCTTTTGCATCTTACGCTGTAATTCCTTATTGAAATCGGCGTACTGCTCGTAGCGGATACGCTTGGGCTTGCCGACCGAAGCGCGAACGGGCAGGTAGGTGACGGCAAACGGCTCGTCGCAAAGGATTTGGACGAGATCGTAGTCTTCCCAGAACCGAAAAGCTTGTTTTACCGAGTCTTCCGTAGAAGAAAGCACTTCCGCCATCGCGGTAAGCGAATAGTCTTCGCTGGAATTTTTGCAAAGATATAAACCGTAAAGATAGACCTTTACGGCAAACCCGTCCGCGTGGGGAAGGTATTTATTGATAAATTTATTTTCGACAAGGGTGTAGGCGTTCTCGTCGTATTCTTTGGAAAAAGAACAAAAAGCCATAAAAACTACTCCTTTGTGTAAGTTTGGGGAAATTTTTTCTCTTTCTTCTAAAATCCTTGCATTATTTTTACAAATGTAGTATAATGAAAAGGTATAGGGGGAGAATCGTAATTTTCAAATCTCCTATATTATAGCTTTTTTTTCAGGGAAAAGCAAGGTTTTTTGAATACAGTTCACGCGGTTTTTGAAATTTTCAAGGATTTTTTTGAAAAGCAAAAAGTCGAGTTCGCTTGCCTGTTAGTCCTAAAAATTCGACTTAAAAGTCTATCAAAACCACGCTTGTTTTGGGCGTAGGATAGGGGCAGGTACGCGGTGAATGATGAAATGCAGGCGAAAGAAAGACTTAAAACGGCTTGTTTTTTAGATAGGAAAACTTGATAAAAGAGTATAATTATCATTACAAAAAATGGAAAAACGCGTTTAAGCGTTTGGGCTTTTGGGTAAAAATAGTTTAAGGCATTATATTTTGTTACGTGCGCGCGTGTGTCACGCGTAAGGAGAAAGGATTAGAGCAACATGATTGTAAGCGCGGTATCTTTATGGAAAAAACTTGATATGAGCAATCCGCTTGCAGAGAGCGAGTGGGGGGCTTGGACGGAGGGGAACGCCGTATTCACAAACGTTTCGTATTCGGGGCACAAAACCGAAGACGGTAGCGTGCGTGTTTACGCTGTTTTCGGCAAGCCCGCGCAAGGGGATAACTTCCCTGTAATCCTGCTTTTGCCCGACGGTGGAAAGCCTTACGATATCGAGCTTATGCAATATTTCATCAGCAGAGGTTACGCCGTACTCATGCCCGATTATAGCGGTAAGATGAGTTTTGACGACGAGAATACCCAAAGAACGGTCTATCCGAAATCCTTGGAGTTTGCGAATTTTGAGACGGCGCAAGGTCTTGACGATTTAGACGGCTTGGAAGTGGAACAGTCCTGCTGGTTTGAATGGCTGTACGTAGCCACCTATTCCATTGAGTACTTGAAAAAACGCGAAGACGTTACTTCGATAGGCGTCGTCGGGATTAGAATGGGCGGTGAAATCGCTTGGAAGGCAATGCTTTCGCCCGATTTGAAATGCGGTGTACCCGTCAATGCGGTGGGTTGGAGAAGTTATAAGGGCGTCAATAAATTCTCGGACAACGCGGAAAGAAATATGCGCGATTCCAAGCACTGTTATATCGCGGGCGTGGACTCGCAATCGTACGCGTCGTTCGTGAAATGCCCCGTGCTTATGCTCTGCGCCCTTCGTGACGATAGTTACGACCCCGACAGGGCGTACGATACTTATTGCAGAATCGGTGTGACGGAAGGTAGCGCGATTGCGTACTCGCTCAACGCCGGTTCGTGTATCGGCTCGAAGACGCTTGGCGATCTTGATTTGTTTCTTGGTAAGCATTTGAAGGGCAGAGAGATTTATATTCCGTCCGCGCTGAATATTTCCGTAAAAGAAAACGGCGATAAACTGGACGTTTTCGTCGACGGCGACCCTGAAGCGATTTTATCGGAGTTGGGCGTGTACTACGCCGAAGCCGAGCTTAACACCAAATCGGTGTTCCGTGACTGGCACCGCGTTGGGTTTGTGGACGGCAAGGAAGTCAAGGACGGAAAATACGTCTTCACTATTACGCCTGAAAGTACGCGAGCCGGCGCGTTCGTGTACGTTTCCGCGAAATATTTTAACGATTTCCGTATCGCTTCGAAAATCATAGCGAAGAAGATTACGAGTGAAGAGCCGTTAACGAAAAACAAACTCCTGTACGAAGGCAAGAATCTCGACACCTTCTGCGTTGCGGAGAATAAAGAATATTCCATCGGGGATATCTTCTTTGAAAAGGAAGCGTTGCCCAAGAAAGAAAAGGGTTACGGCGGTATTGAAGGAGCGTACTCGGTCGGCGGGATTAAGACCTATAAAATCAGTTCGCCCACCTACCTTCCCGAAGAAAACTCCTTGCTTAAGTTTGACGCGTATTCGGAAACGGGGGTTGAACTGCTTGTGACGGTGGACGTTGCGGAAACTGGTAAAGTGGAGAAGTTTAGATGTAGAGTACCCGTGAAAGCCGGTGGGAAATGGAAGCGGATAATACTCAAAGCCGACGATTTCAAAAACGAGATAGAAGGTGGGAATCTTGAGACCTTCTTACAAGGCAAGGCGTTGGCGTTTGAAAGCGAAAAAGAAGAAGATAAATTCGCAGTCACGAATATCGTTTGGCTGTAAGAAATTAAAACGAAAAAAGGAAGAAGAACGGGGCATGTACGAGCTGGGACAGGTATTAACGATGAAAAAGCCACACCCTTGCGGGGGCAGGGCTTGGACGGTTGCGCGAGTAGGCGCGGACGTGAAAATTCAATGCAATACTTGTAATCGTTTCGTCAATCTTACCCGTGACGAGTTAAAAAAACGGGTCAAAACCGAAAAACCTGCGATAGAGAAAGGGGATAAATAAGTGGACTTTGAAAAGTTGGACAAAAATCTCGCGGATAGCGATTTATACGAAGCTTGCTTCCACGTCAAGGAACGCAGATCCAACACGCGGTTTTTCTCGGTACTTCTCGGCATGATCGCATTGTTTGCGTGCGTGAGAGCTATGTGGGTATACACCTTTGGCGGTATCGTGGTTGACGGGGCGAGTATGCGAAACACCCTAAACAACGGCGACAAACTCATTATGCGCTACGCGGACGTGGGCGTGAAGGCGAAGCGTGGCGATATTATCATCGTTGATACGCGTGATTATCCCGAATGTGGCAACACCGATTTCCTTGTGAAACGACTGATTGCAATCGAAGGGGATAAGGTCAGGTGCGAAGACGGGAATTTATATATCTGTTACGCAGGTCAAACGGAATACGTTCTTCTTGAAGAAGATTACGCATATTATTATCGTGATAAAGAAGAGTACGATTTTAGGGAATACGTAGTTGGCGAAGGCGAAATATTCTTCCTTGGCGACAATAGACAAAACAGTAAAGACAGCCGTTACGGGCTTATCGGCGGTTCGCATTTGGACGATAGATTGTATAAAGAGGAAGACATCTATGGTATCGTGCCAACTTGGGCGCTTGAACATAGGGAGATTTTAGAAAAGATATTTTTCCGTGACCTTCGTTGACGCTTGGCGTTTGCGAACGGAAGGTTAAGAAATAAAAGAAAAAGAACATATAAATTAAGGAGTTAACATGGCAGTTAAAATCACATCAGACAGCACTTGCGATTTAGGGGAGTTAGTTGAGAAATATGGGATATCCATTATGCCCCTCAACGTAATCTTGGACACCGAAACCTACCAAGACGGCGTTACGATTACCCCTAGCGACATTTTTGAGTTCGTAGCGAAAAATAATATGTTGCCTAAGACGAGCGCGCGTAGTATCATCGACTACGAAGAATTCTTCACTGAAAATCTTAAAGGCGCGGACGAGCTCGTACATTTTAGCATTTCTTCCAAGAGCTCGGTTTCTCACAACGTCGCAAAACAGGCGGCGGAAGCGTTTGGTGGCAAGGTAACCGTTATTGATAGCGAAGCGTTGTCTTCAGGGCAAGGCTTACTCGTATTGAAAGCGTGCGAACTTTCCGCGCAAGGCAAATCGGCGGCGGAAATTGAAAAGCAGGTAAACGCGCTCCGTTCAAAAGTAAATACCTCCTTCGTGCCCGATCATTTGGACTATCTTTATAAAGGCGGTCGTTGCTCGAGAATGGAAATGTACGGCGCGAATCTCTTAAAAATCCATCCCATGATCTTCATGGAAGACGGCGCGCTTGGCGTGAAGAGGAAATATCGCGGACCTATGAAGCGTTGCATCAATAACTATATTGAAGACTTGTACGCGGAATACCCTAAATACGACAAAACCCGTTGTTTCGTTACCCATTCCACGGCGGATGAAGAGCTTGTGGAGTTTGCGATTAATAAGGTCAAGGAAATGTTCGATTTCGACGAAATAATCGTGACGGTTGCAGGCTCGGTTATCACGGGGCATTGTGGCAGAAACACGCTCGGCGTACTCTTTATCGCTGAGTAAACGAAACCAAAAGATAAAGTAAAAAAAGCGGAGAAATAATTATGATAAAGGTCTATTCCGACAAGGACTTTAATCAAGCGTATAAGCAAAGGATGAACGTACTGTACGTCTTTATAGGCGCGCTCATCGCGTACCTGGGTATGAGTATTGCTTGTCTTTGCTATTATATTTCCCTGCCGTACGGCGATTCTTTGTTGTGGGCGCCGAAATTGATAGTATATATTCTAACGGCGGTATTCGTTTGCTTTGCGTTCCCGTTTATGACCATTAAATTGCGTCGCGTGAATAAGTATTATAAAATGCTTTACTACGTCTCGCAAGGCATGAAGAACGAAGAAGAAAACTATTTCGTTAAGTTCGAGAATTGCGACGTGCAAAAAGACAACGTTGACGCCGTGGCCTGCGTGTTCATGACTTGGAACAGGAAAAAACAGGAATGGATGAGGCGAGAAGTGTACTTGGACGTGGAAAAGCCGTTGCCGGAGTTTGGCAGGGGGGATCGCGTACGCTATCTCACGCAAAGCAAACGAATACCGCCGTTAGAATATATACTATCAATTTCGGCGCCCACAACAAAGAATCGCCGTACGGCAGGGAAATATAATAGCAAAGACAAGCAATACTCATACCCAGG
>JAZQZK010000009.1:0-1677 GCA_045634025.1 Candidatus Scatosoma sp. | reverse complement strand
GTACTCGTCCGTTTCCGTCACGAACACCACGACGTCCGCGCCTTTGACGATGCTTTGCGCACGCTCGATACCGATGGTTTCGATGACGTCGCCGCTTTCCCGAACGCCTGCCGTATCGTAGAGATTGAACTTCACGCCGTTGATTTCCAAAACCCCTTCTACGGCGTCGCGGGTAGTACCCGCTATCGAAGAAACTATCGCCTTTTCATAACCGAGAATACGGTTCAAAAGCGAGCTTTTGCCCGTGTTGGGTTTTCCGCAGATTGCGACGGTGACTCCCGTTTTTATCTTTTTCCCGACAGAATAGCCCGAAAGTAAGCCGTCGAGTTTTTTCGCGATTTTTTCAAGCTCGATTTTAATTTCCGCAACGTGTTGTTCTTCTATATCTTCTTCGGGGTAATCCACCGAAACGTCTATTCCTGCCAAAAGATAGGTAAGCTCGTCTTGGAGCGCGGAGACCTTTTTCGTTAGCTTTTCACTATACAAAAGATATCCTGCCTTAACTTCCGCTTCCGACTCGCCGTTTATCATATCCGCAACCCCTTCCGCCGACGCCAAAGACAGTTTTCCATTCAAGAACGCGCGCTTGGTGAACTCGCCTTTGCCTGCGCTTCTTGCGCCGAGTGAAAAGGTCTTTTTCAAAATCCCACGCGCAACACTTTCCCCACCGTGGCATTGAAATCCACCGACGTCTTCCCCCGTGTAACTCTTCGGGCCTTTGAAATATACGCATAATCCGTAATCGGAGAAATTCCCCGCGTCGATTTGTCCGGGGTACATACGGTACGGCTCAAAATCCTTTACGGCAAGCGCACCGACAGGCGAAAACATCTTCTCCGCAAGCGCAAGCGCGCCTTCTCCGCTCACACGGATAATAGCGACCCCACCTCTTCCACGCGGTGTTGCGATTGCCGAAATAATATCTTCCATTGCCGTTCCTCCTAATTAGGTATAAAAAAAGTTTATATCTAGACTATTATAACACAACTCCCCCACGCCTGTAAACCGTTTCCGTCGTCTTTTTTATAAAAAAAGACGGAAAATATAATTTACGCTTATTTTTCCGTCGATCTTTTTATTTAGTTTTTTTCTTTCTAATCGGGTTCGTTTTTAGAAAAACTCGTCGTCTGATTTTTCTTGATTTGGAGCCGAATTATTAGACTGGGTAGAAGAATAATCGTTGATGTCTTCAAACGGGTCCTGATCGGGCGTAGCAAACTCTTCAAACGGGTTTTCGTTTTGGGTTGATCCGTTCGGAGTTTGTCCGCGAGTTCCGTAAGGGTTGCCGTACGGATTACCATAGGGATTACCGTATTGGTTGCCGTAGCGGTTGCCATAGGGATTGCCGTAAGGGTTAGAGTATGGATTGCCATACCGCGCGTTTCTTCTCATATACTCTTCGTATCTTGCGCGTTTGTAGTCGTCGTAGTCAACCGACTTATTGTTACGAATGATGAAGATAATCACGTAGCGGGAGATAGGCAAGAAAAGTTGGAGCATGGACAAAACCATATAATTTTTCGCGGTGTAGCGCTTGAGCAAGGAGATCATCAAAACGAAGAGTAAAATCTCGTAAGCCAAGCGAAACAGAGAACTGAGAAAATTCCCCCAAACGTTATAGAACGAGTAAACCGCCGCGCCGAACGAATCGAGTCCTACCCAAAAAATTTCGCCAGT
>JAZQZK010000008.1:0-4066 GCA_045634025.1 Candidatus Scatosoma sp. | reverse complement strand
GCGCTTATTAGAAGTCCAAGCGTCAGGCGGAAAACGCATTAAAGGCGGGGATTTCATAAACGGCAGAAAGGCGCAAAAGGGGGACGTTTTCTATGTTGAGTAACCCCGTGTACGACCCTTATCAGATTTTAACCAAAATCTATTCGGACGGCGCGCACTTAAAACAGGCGATTGCGGATACGTATATCGAAGAACTGTACCGCGCAAGGACGGTAAAAATCGTTTACGGCGTCCTTGAAAACGACGGGTATTTAGAGTTTTGTATTCGGCATTACGCGCCCAAATCCCCAAAGCTTGCAGTGAGAACGATTTTGAAAATTTCGCTGTATATGCTCTTGTTCATGGATAAGCAAAAATATATGGTAACCGATTGCGCGGTCACCCTTTGTAAAAAACTCGGCAAAAGCGGTGTGAGTGGTTTCGTCAACGCGTTCTTGCGTAGGTTTGATAAAGACGAAGTGCAAAACGCAATCCCCAAAGGCAAGCAAGGCGAAGCGATTTTAGCGTCCTATCCCTTGTACGCGTATGAGTTTTTGAAGGCGGAATACGGCAACCGCGCCATGCAAATCGCAACTGCGAAATCGGGCGGTGTGTCCGTGCGTTTTGAGCGCAACCAAGAGAAATATTTATCAAAACCGCATACCTGCTCCCCCTTTACGAACAATTACTTGTTTGAAAGCTTCGTTCGTGACGAGGGGTTTGACAAAGGGGATTACACCTTTCAATCGGTAGGCAGTATCGCCATTTGCGACGTTGTAGAGCCGTGCGAGAACTTCTTGGACGCTTGCTCCGCGCCCGGTGGAAAGTCCGTTTTACTCTCCAAAAAATGTAAAACGGTAACGTCCTTTGAGCTCCACGAGCATCGCGTAAAACTCATCGAAAGCTATATTTCCCGTATGGGCGTTACCAACGTTACACCTATGCAAAAAGACAGCTCGGTTTTTGATAAAACTTACGAAAATTCCTTCGACGGCGTGCTTTGCGACGTACCATGTTCGGGCTTTGGCACGGTGAGTGAAAATCCCGACGTGAAATTATTCAGAAAAGAAAGCGATTTTGCAAGCCTTAAAAAAGCGCAAACGGAAATTTTATCCGCTTGCTCAAAATACGTGAAAAAGGGCGGTAGCTTGTACTATTCCACCTGCTCGATTTTTGAGCGTGAAAACGATAAAATCGTCGGGGAGTTTTTGAAGAATAACCCCGAATACGAAGTCCAAGAAATCCAAAGCCCGCTTGCGCACGAAAGCAAAAAATACGGCTTACAGTTTTTGCCCGATACGGCGTTCGGCGCAGGGTTTTACGTTTGTAGATTAGTAAGGAAGGGTTGATATGAAGAAGATTTTACAAGATCTTACGTTCTCTCAAATCGAAGAACTTACCCTTTCGCTCGGCGAAAAGAAATTTCGCGCAAAACAGCTCTTTGAAGGGCTTACGCAGGGCAAGACAATCGACGGTATCACGTCGCTTTCCAAAGATTTTAAGGAAAAGCTCAAAGCGGAGTTCGAGAACGAACCGATAAAAATACGGGAACGCTATTTGTCTTCGGACGGTACGGAAAAATACCTGTTCGAGTATGCGGACGGCAATCTCGTCGAAGGCGTTTTGATGAAATATAAATACGGCTATACGCAATGTATTTCCACCCAAGTCGGGTGCAGAATGGGCTGTAAATTTTGCGCGTCCACGCTCAACGGACTCATCAGAAACTTATCCGCAGGCGAAATTTTAGCGCAGGTACTCCTTGTCAACGCGCTCCATAAAAACGACGTTAAGGCAGGGGCAGGTAAGAGCGCAAGGGCGGTTACTAACCTTGTTTTGATGGGTAGCGGAGAACCGCTTGATAACTATAACGAAGTCGTTAAGTTCCTTAGGTTAGTGTCTTCGGAAGACGGGTTAGGGATCAGTCCACGCAACGTTTCTCTTTCAACGTGCGGGTTAGTCCCGAAAATGTACGAGCTTGCGGAAGAGAACTTGCCTATCAATTTAACGGTATCTTTGCACGCGACGGACGACGAAGAAAGAATCCGCGTCATGCCCGTTGGGAAAGCGTACAAGATCGCCGAAATTTTGAAGGCGTGTGATTACTATTTCAAGAAAACGGGCAGAAGGTATTATTTTGAATACACCCTAATCTCAGGCGAGAACTGTGACGAGCGTCACGCTAAAGGCTTGGTGGACTTACTCAAAGGCAAACCCTGCCACGTCAACCTTATCCGCTTGAACGAAGTCAAGGAACGGGACTTGAAATCAATCGACGACAAATCGGCGTATCGGTTTTTGGGTATGCTAGAACGGGGCGGTTTAAGCGCAACTTTACGCCGTCAAATCGGCGTCGATATCGGTGGCGCGTGCGGACAACTCCGCGCAAGTTATTTGGAAGAAAATCAGTAAATTTAAGATATTTTATAGGATAATAGGAGTTAGATTATGTATAATTACACGCTTTCATTCATCTTGGGATTAATTTCGATGGGTTGGGTGGTTATCAGTTATTTTACGGACAAGAAAAAAGTTTATCTATTCCTTCAAGCGACGGGTATAGTATTCTTGATTTTGTCGTACCTGTTCATCAGCGAATTTTTCGCGATGATAGGGTTAGGGGTAGGCTTGGCAAGGGCGCTCACCTTTTTTGCTTATGAAAACAAGAATAAACCCGCGCCGTTGTGGTTGAGTTTCTTATTCGCAGGCTTGACGGTATTAGCTTACGTAATCGTCAACGTCGTCGTTTTCCAAGACTACGCAATCTGGGATATTTTATATCTCACCGCGCTGCTTTTCTACGCGTTCACTTTCCGTATCAGGAACTTAAGCGTTATGCGTCTTGTGACGATTATCCCGACGGGCTTATCCGTCGTCTATGGCTTCGGCATCGGCGCGACTGCGTTCGTTATCGTCGCTTACATATTCGAATTCTCGGCAAACATACTTGCAATCCTTAAGCAAGATATTTTGCCTAAATACAAATCAAAAAACCAAAAAGAAACCGATTAAAATTAAAAAACTCTTTGCTTAAAATAAAAAAGAAAGAGAAAGGAGTACTATGAATAAAATCAAAGTTAGCCCTTCAATTTTATCCGCAAACTTTGCGGATATGGGCGCGGAAGTAAAGTCTTTGGAAGCAAACGGCGCGGACATGGTCCATTGCGACGTCATGGACGGTGTGTTCGTGAACAACATTTCCTTTGGTATCAAGATGGTAGAAGATATCCGCAAATACACGAAGTTACCCCTTGATTGCCACTTAATGATCGTGCATCCTGAAAAGTACGTAGAACGCTTTGCAAAAGCAGGCGCGGACATCATCACCGTGCATTACGAAGCGTGCAAGGACAACCTTGAAGAAGTGCTTACCCTTATCAAATCCACAGGCGTAAAGTGTGGGGCGGTCATCAATCCCGACACTCCCGTTTCCGCTATTGAAAGAATTATTCCGCTTTGCGATATGGTACTCGTTATGAGCGTATTCCCCGGTTTTGGCGGTCAAAAATTCATCAGAGAATCGCTTGATAAGCTTCGTGAAATCCGCGCGATTATTGATAAACTCGGTAAGGATATCGACCTTGAAATCGACGGTGGCGTAACCCTTGACAACGCAAAAGAAATCATCGAAGCAGGCGCAAACGTAATCGTTGCAGGAAGCGCCGTCTTCAACGCGCCCGACCGCGCGAAAGCAATTTCTACGATAAGGGGCTAACCTTATAAACTATCGCAAAAACGAAAAAAAGCGGTAGCAGGTACGAGTCGAACACTATTTAATATGATAATACAAAACAAAAAACGCCCTTTGAATAGGGCGTTTTTTTAATGGGATAAATTACTTAAATAAAGTTTGCTTTTACGAGTTTGTATTCGAAAGTACCAAACGCGTTATTGACGGGCAGGGAGAATTTCAAAATCACGTTCCGATAAGTGTTGTTGGTGCGGTCGGTTGTTTTTGCAATCCAAACGCTCTTATCCGCGCCGTTGTTTTGTTCTTTCATGTTGAGCGCAACGGGGATATACGCAATAGTCGCTTTCTTCTTCTCGCCGTTCAACTCAAAAGAAAATTCTTCGCTTTCTTCCGCTA
>JAZQZK010000007.1:0-5140 GCA_045634025.1 Candidatus Scatosoma sp. | reverse complement strand
CGAGTGAAATTACTTTTTCTATAATTTGCGAGGATTGGATTTTTCCTTCATCAAAGTCCACGCTCATGCACTCGCCCATTAAAGAAACCTGCGCGTCAAGAACGCCGTCCATTTTACAAACAGCTTTTTCTATCCCCGAAGAACATGCGGAACAAGTCATGCCCGTTATCGAATATTTTTCTTTCATAATCACCTCAATAGCCTGATTTTAGTATAACACAAATAAGAAAAAATGTCAACCGTTACCTGCCAAGAAAAAAAACTCAAATACGAAAAAAGAACGTACGACAAAAAGGCGGACGCATAAGCGACCGCCCTATTTGGACGAATTTTAGCTATAATTAGTTAGCCTTTTCTTCTTTTTGAGCTACTACTTCTTTGCCGTCATAGAAACCACAGCTCTTGCAAACTCTGTGGGATTCCATGTATTCGTGACAATGAGGACATTCCACAAGCGTAGCTGCGGTTGCCTTATAATTTGCGAATCTCTTATTCGTTCTGCTCTTAGATTGTTTTGCCTTAGGTACTGCCATATTACACCTCTCGTTATAATTTTTCTTTTAATCCATTGACGGTTTATCTTCCGAATATTGAATGCCTTCGCAATCTTCCTTGCACAAGACCACGTACGGCATTGCTGCCATAACCGCGTCTTCAAGCGCCTCGCGTAAATCTATCCGACCGTTGGTATAGGAATAATCTTCCGCATCCTTTCTCGGCTCGAAATACGCGTCTAATTCGCCTTCAACCTGCATTAATGCATTACTTAAACATCTTGAACACTTACCTTCTAACACGAAGGAAATCTTCCCTTTAAGCTCCAAGGAATCGTCTTCGAGCAAATCGTAAAACGCTTCCACCTTCACAGGCGAGGCAAATTTGACGAAAGGAACGTCTATTAGTGATTCGGGCGCGTCGTAGTCAAAAACCAGCTCGCCAGAATACTTCTTTTGCGCATTCAGTTTTCTAATATCAATAACCATCATAAAACCGACTTTACAAGTATAGTATATTTGAAAAAGTTTGTCAACTCATTTTTAAGAGATTTTTGCGCAAATTTTATAATAATTCCACAGTTTCTCTTGCAATTACCAATTCTTCGTTGGTGGGAATGATCAAAATCTTGACTTTTGAGTTCTTTCCGCTGATATCACGAATCTCGCCGTTGTTCTTTTCCGCGTTCTTTTCCGCGTCGAGTTCTACGCCAAGATATTCCATGTTGTTACAGATTGCAGCTCTAACGTCAACCGTGTTTTCACCTACGCCTGCCGTGAATACGATACAATCCACGCCGTTCATAGCCGCTGCGTACGCGCCAACGTATTTCTTACAGCAATAACCGAACATATCAAGAGCGAGTTGCGCGCGCTTATTGCCTTCGCTAGCCGCTGCGCCAAGATCTCTGAAATCGCTCGAAACCCCAGAAACGCCCTTCATACCACATTCTTTATTCAAGTAGTTAAGCATTTCCGAAACAGTCTTACCTTCTTTCTTTGCAAGGTATTCAACCGCCGCGTAGTCGATATCACCGCTTCTCGTTCCCATAGGTACGCCTGCAAGGGGCGTAAAGCCCATGGACGTATCTACGCACTTACCGCCGTTGACTGCGCTAATCGAAGAACCGTTGCCAAGGTGGCAGGTAACGATTTTTAATTCTTCAGGCTTTTTGCCTAAATATTTAGCAGCTTCTTGGGAAACGAACTTATGGCTCGTACCGTGCGCGCCGTATCTTCTAATCTTATATTTTTCATAATGCTCGTAATCGATTGCATACATGTACGCATAATCAGGCATCGTGAAATGGAAACCGGTATCGAATACCAAGCCCATCGGAGTCTTGGGCATTGCCGCGCGACAAGCGTTTACGCCGATGATAGCTGCGGGGTTATGCAAGGGAGCAAGGTCTTTGATTTCTTCCATCAAAACCATGTTCTCATCCGTAACCAAAGCAGGTTTCTTGAACGCTTCGCCAGATGCTACGACTCTGTGACCTACTGCGTCGATTTCGTCCATGGAAGAGATAACGCCTACCTCTTTGTCCGTCAACGCTTCCAAAACGAGCGCAACTGCTACGTTGTGGTCAGGCATTTCCTTTTCTACAACCTTTTCCTTACCGCCTGCCTTGTGGGTTAATTTCGAACCAGGGATACCGATTCTTTCGCAGTTACCTTTTGCAAGAACCGCTTCAGTTTCCATGTCGATAAGTTGATATTTAAGGGAAGAACTTCCCGAATTGATAACTAAAACTTTCATATTTCACCTCATTCTGCTTGCAACGCCGTAACAGCTACCGTCGCAATAATATGTTCTACCCTACAACCACGGGACAAGTCGTTCAAGCGTTTTGCAAAGCCTTGGCAAATAGGACCAACTGCCATATAGTTACCAAAACGTTGCGCAATCTTATAACCGATATTGCCTGCGTTGATGTTGGGGAATACGAATACGTTTGCCTTACCTGCAACGGGCGAATCAGGAGCTTTGAGCAAGCCAACTTCGGGTGCAACCGCCGCGTCGAACTGGAACTCGCCGTCAAGCGCTAAATCAGGCGCCATCTCTTTTGCAATTTTTGTTGCTTCTTGAACTTTGGGTACGGACTTGAAGAATTTATCGTCGTTACCGCTACCCTTCGTCGAGAAGGAAAGCATTGCAACTCTAGGCTCGATTCCTGCAATCGCCTTTGCCGTTTTAGCAGACGAAACTGCGATATCTGCAAGTTGTTGCGCGTCGGGCTCGATATTGATTGCGCAATCCGCGAAAACTGCAACGCCGTCAGGGTTATAAGTATGTTCCACGCCTTCGGGAGCAATCATGATAAAGCAACTGGAAACAGTCTTGATACCGGGCGCGGTCTTTACAACCTGCAAACCGGGGCGAAGGGTGTTTGCCGTAGAATGACAAGCGCCTGAGACGTAGCCGTCAACGTCGCCTGCTTTAAGCATCAACGCGCCGAACATCGTTCTATCTTTCGCTTGCTTCAACGCTTCTTCTTCCGTCATACCCTTTGCTTTTCTTGCTTCGTAGAGAATGTTCGCATATTCTTGCGTTTTCTCCGAAGTCAAAGGATCGATAAGGGTGATACCCGTAAGATCAACTTCGGGCGCGACTGCCTTGCATTCCGCTTCGTTACCGATAAGCACGATTTCAGCGATGCCTTGCGCGGTGATTTCCGCAGCGGCTTCGATAACGCGCTTATCTTCCCCTTCGCAAAGAACGATCTTTTTGCGAAGACTTTTTGCTTTACTTTTAATTTCTTCTAAAATATTATTCATAAAATAGCTCCTAGAAACGCTTTATTTATTTTTATTTATGTTGTATAATAGAATCGGAAACACAAAAAACAACCGACTACTTTTATTATACCACAGATTTTTTCGGTTGTAAAGGAAATAAAAAGAAAAATTATGAAAATTTGCGGAATTATTTGCGAATATAACCCATTTCATAACGGTCACGCCTATCATATACGCCAAGCCAAGCAAATTTCAGGCGCGGATTTCGTAGTTTGCGTGATGAGCGGGAACTTCGTTCAACGCGGAGAAGCGTCGATTTTTGATAAGCATACCCGCGCAAAACACGCCTTACTTGCAGGCGCGGACGCCGTGATCGAACTCCCCGTCCCTTTCGCTACTTCGACGGCGGAAATTTTCGCAAACGGCGCGATTAAGATTTTAAGCTCTATCCCGTCTTTTACTCACCTTTGCTTTGGCGCGGAAACGGAAGACACGCAAGCCTTTTACGACTGCGCGAAAATTCTAAACGACGAACCACCTGCCGTATCTTCTAAAATCCAAGCCTTGACTTCGGAAGGTATGAGTTTTGCAAAAGCTCGCGCAAAGGCGTATTCGGAATATATACCAAACTCGATTTTGACAAAGCCGAACAACATTTTAGGGCTTGAATACACGAGAGCGTTATTGAAAGCAAACTCTAAAGCGGAAATTATCCCCATTCAACGCCAAGGCGCAGGGTATTTGGACGATGAACTCTCGCAAAACTTTTCTTCCGCGACGGCTATCCGTTCTGCAATAAAAGAAAACCGTTTAGAAGGCCTTGAAAATAACCTTCCCGATTTTGTTTTAGCCGATATTTCAAAAGCTTGTCTTACTTCTATCGACGCACTTGAAAAGTATGCGATTTTAGCAACTTCTAAAACCGAACTTGCCACCACGCTCGACTGTGAAGAAGGCTTAGAAAACTCTTTCAAAACAGTTTCAGAAAAGAACGAAGAACCCCTTGTAACCGCGCTTACAAACGCTCGCTACACCGCTTCACGGATTAGAAGAATCGCCCTGCAAAATCTACTCAAAATCCGAAAACAAGACGTTAAAAACGCGCTTGAAAACGACTTATTCCTGTCCGTTCTCGCTATCAACGATAAAAATAATACGCTTTTATCCGAGCTTGGAAAATCCACCTATCCCCTGCTTGTAAAAAACGGAGATTACAAGAAATTGACAGGAACGGCAAGGCAAATTTTCGATATGCAAAGCTTTGCTGATAACGTTTATTCGCTTATTGCTAACACGCCAAAACAAACCCCGTCTTGTTTTATTAAATAACTTTTATTAAAAAGCAAACCCGTCGCTTACGCAAGGTAAACGACGGGGATTTTTTAGTTGTTTCTCTTGATGAATCTATCCACAAATTTAGGATGACGACGTTTAGGCTTTTCTTCTACGGGAGGAACGGGTTGATCTTCGATTTGTTCGGGTTCAAAATCGGTTACCTGTTCTTCTTGGGGATATGCTACCGTTTGTTCGTAAGAATGGGGATATACGGGGGCTTGTTGCGTGTCCGCTCTATATCCATACTGCTCGTTTTGCGAAACCTGTTCGTTAGGCGCGAAAGTTCTATCAATTTTCTCGGAAAGACGAGCCGCTCTTTGATAGCTATTCACCGTGTCTTCGCGAGTCGCAAACATACCGCTATTATTAAAGCCCGTTGCAATAATAACGACTTCGACTTCATCCGACATACTCTCGTCGATACAAGCGCCGAAAATTACGTTTGCGGAATAGTCGATAACGCCCTTTACCAAATCCGCAGCCATCCAAACTTCGTCGAGCGACAAGTCCGATCCGCCGACAACGTTTAAGATAACCGAGCTTGCTCCTTCAATCGTCGTGTTGAGCAAGGG
>JAZQZK010000006.1:0-1614 GCA_045634025.1 Candidatus Scatosoma sp. | reverse complement strand
CATAGAGAGTTTTTGACTTGCCAGAATTTGAAATCTACAAAAGATTTCTTTTTTTTGCAATTTCTCGCAAAATTCGAGCCTATTATGAGCGTATAATGCAACTATAAAGACGACTAAATTTAGATAAGGCGGTTTTAAGAGGAAGTATGACTTACTTAAAAAAGAGCTGTATTTTACGACAGATAAAACAAGGATTTTCAGGGGACGGGAAGACGCTTTCGGGGATCGTGAAAATCGAGCAATACGCTAAAAATTTGTCCGTCGAAGCCTCTATTATCAATTTTGCGCCACTTTCCGACGGCGAGTATTATTGTTTAATCGCAGACGCGTTCGGGAACGTAGAAATCTTGGCGTTGCGTGGAAAAAGTTTCTTTAATATCATCTCTAGGCTTGATTTAAGCCTAGGTTTTTGCGCAGTTATCTGTTTTGTGAAAAACGAAATTCTGCCCATTGCCTACGGCGTTAGCGGTGATAGGCAGTATTCCTTCAAAAAAATCCTTGAAACGGCTTTCCCTAGCCAAAACACCAAGGGAGCAGGTACGAGTTCAAAGGAAATTTTAGAGCAAAGCGCAATTACAAAACACGGCAACGAAGTCTTCTATCAAGAAGAAGATCCCCCTAAAAATAGCAATCCACAAAACGAGCAAGATATAGAAGCTCCCCTTCAAGAAGACGCTCCTAAAGCCGAAAAATACGACGATGAAAGAGTTGCTCTTCAAAACTATTATTCAAGGGAGGAAGAAGGAGATGAACGCAGACAGTATTCAGAAAATAGCGAAAATGCACAAACTCAAAGCGGAGCTAAAACGCAATCCTACGAAGACGGGCAAGACGCTCAAGAAAATGTCGATGCTCAAGACCTACTCCATCCGTTTGGGACTAACCCCGACGGCTATTACCGCACCGTCAAAGAAGAAATAGACGAACTTTTCAAAAAATACCCCAAAGACCAAACGCTCAACGGCGTATTTCATTGTAGTGAATGGGTACGTCTAAAAGGCGAAGAGGGAGCGCCTCAATATTTGGTGGGAGTTATCTACGAGGACTGGCACGCAAAATATATCTGCTATGCTCTACCTTCTGAAAACGGCGAAATCCCGCCTGATGAAATTAAGGACGTTTGCACTTTCGTGCCCCTCTCACTCTTCAACAATCAGGCTGGTTTTTTCGTTATCTTCCAAAGCGCGGAAAGCGGTGAATGTATCCGCCCCGAAAGCGTTTAACCCCACCCGTGTACGCCTGCAAGCATCTTTCGTATAACCAAACGGGCTACCGCATACTTATATCGCCCCTTTATTTAGTCTTCGTTTAGAAGACGATTCCTAAAAAATCGCCCGACCGTATTTTCGGTCGGGCGATTTGATTGTTATATTTAATTCATCTTTAATTCTCGCTCGACGAAAGCATTGCCTCTCTATCGGCAATCGTCAGCGCTTCCACCATAGAATCAATATCTCCCATAATAAAAGCATCGAGATTATATTGGCTTAAGCCAATTCTATGGTCAGTCACACGGCTTTGCGGAAAGTTATAGGTACGGATACGCTCGCTCCTATCCCCGCTCCCGACAAGCGAACGGCGGTTTTCCTCACGTTCCTTGTTGTTCTTGCCGTT
>JAZQZK010000005.1:0-1752 GCA_045634025.1 Candidatus Scatosoma sp. | reverse complement strand
AACGTATTTAACGCCGTATTCAAGCAACATAGCCGCGGAGATTTCGCCCGTGTACGCGCCTTTTTCAGCAAAGTGTACGTTTTCTGCGCCAAGTTCGATATTCGTGCCTTTAAGCGCTTCGCTTACAGCGGGGATATCAATAGCAGGAACGCTTACTACGACGTCGCAGTTAGCGTCGGTTACAAGGGGTGCGATAGCGTTTACGAGCGCAACGCCTTCCTTTGCCGTGTTGTTCATTTTCCAGTTACCTGCAATAATAGGTCTTCTCATGATAATTCTCCTTAATTCTTAAATGGTTGAATGAATTAAACTGTATAATTCGTGATACAAGGGCGATTTTGCTCGCCCTTGTGTATTTTTATAATTATTTGTCGTTAAGACAAGCGATACCGGGAAGTACTTTACCTTCGAAAAGTTCAAGCGAAGCGCCGCCACCCGTGGAAATATGCGACATCTTGTCTGCATAGCCAAGGATTTGAACAGCCGCTGCGGAGTCGCCACCGCCGATAATCGTGGTTGCTTTGCCGTAAGCGTTAGCAAGCGACGCAGCAACTGCCTTCGTGCCTTCTGCAAGGATGGGGTTTTCAAATACGCCCATAGGTCCGTTCCAAATAACCGACTTCGCGTTCGCAACGACTTCAGCGAAGATTTTCTTGGTTTCAGGTCCGATATCAAGCCCCATCATGTCGGCAGGAATAGCGTGGGTGGGAACAACCGTCGTTTCGATAGGCGCGTCGATAGGGTTGGGGAATTCTTTAGCCGCAACGGTATCAACGGGAAGGAGCAAGGTTTTGCCGAGCTCTTTCGCTTTAGCCATCATTTGCTTACAGTACTCAATTTTTTCGTCGTCAACGAGGGAAGTACCAATTTCACCGCCCTGTGCTTTGATGAAGGTATAAGCCATACCGCCACCGATTACGAGCGTATCGCATTTTTCCAAAAGGTTGGAGATAACGTTGAGCTTGTCAGCAACTTTTGCGCCACCAAGGATAGCAACGAAAGGACGAGCAGGGTTTTCAAGGGTATCTGCCATAACCGAAAGCTCTTTTTCGATAAGGAAACCGCAAGCTGCCGTCTTAACGAGCCCAGCTTCTACGATACCTGCCGTGGAGGAGTGGGAACGGTGCGCCGTACCGAATGCGTCGTTTACGTAAACTTCCGCGAAGGAAGCAAGCGCGTTCATGAACTCTTCCGTTTTCTTTTCTTCGCCTTTGTGGAAACGAAGGTTTTCGAGGAGTACGCATTCGCCTTCCTTGCAAGCTGCAACTTTTGCCTTTGCGTCTTCGCCTACAACGTCGGTAGCGAACGTAACTTTGCCGTCCAAAAGCTCGTTCAAGCGTGCTGCAACGGGCGCAAGGGTGAGTTTCTTAACGTCTTTTGCTGCTTTTTCCAAGAATTCTTGGGTAGCTTTTTCTTGTTCAGACTCGGGAAGAGCTGCAACCTTTGCTTTTTCCTTTTTATTGAGTTCGAGTTTGCCGTCAAGTACGTTATGGGGTTTTCCCATGTGCGAGCAAAGCACGACTTTAGCGCCTTGTTCCATCAAATACTTAATGGTAGGAAGCGCGCCGATAATACGGTTTTCGTCGGTGATAACACCGTCTTTCATAGGTACGTTGAAATCGCATCTAACAAGGACTTTTTTGCCTTTTACGGCAACGTCTTTTACGGTTTTCTTGTTCATAGAGTTTGAATCTCCTTACAATTTTTTTGCATACATATATATAATACCCAATTTTTTCCCTTTTGTCAACA
>JAZQZK010000004.1:0-13354 GCA_045634025.1 Candidatus Scatosoma sp. | reverse complement strand
CTGGCAGGTCGTCCTATGTGAGCGTGGCTCACGGACTAGTAGACTAGGGCTTTGCCCGAAAATGAAGAACCCCTAGTTTTACTAGGGGGTTACTTTTTTGTTTGCAAAAAGCGCACGACGAGCTTTAAGGAGAAAGGGCTTCCAAAAAAAAGACGGAGTATTTTTTTGGTGTAAACACTTGATAAAATATTTTAAGAGTGTTATAATAAACGAAAGACTAAAAAGCTTTTCGGAGAAGTGGTAAGGTGAAGTATTTAAATCAACTCGAATATAAGCATATCCTCTATAAAACGCGGTTAAAAAAGGACGTTGAAGAACGGAAAAGACTTACCACCATAGCAACGTCTGGGTGCGGTTTGTGCTCGACGTGTATGGCGATAGACGCGCTCACGGGCAATCCGCCTACGCTTGAAGAATGCGTGCAAATCTCTTACGACAGCGAAGCAAATCTTTTTAATGGAACGGATATGTCCGTTTTTGGGCCCGCGATAGCAAAAAAATACGGTCTTGACTATTCAAATACGAGCGACCTTAACAAGGCGATTGAGCATCTGCGTGAAGGAGGTCAAATCGTCGTCCACGTTCGTCGCCGTGAGCCGGGGATAGCGCTTTTCACAAACGCGGGGCATTATATGTTAATCAACGCCACCGACGGCAAAGATTTTTGCATTCTTGATCCAAGTTATACTCCCGAAAAGTACCATATTCCCGAGCGGGAAGGGAAAGTAAACGACGAAAACGCGCCCTATCTTTACTGCAACGTAAACGTCGTGCATAACGAAGGTCACTACGAGAAACCCAAATACCACCTTTTTTCAAGAAAGAAAAAATAAAAATCGAACCGCGTAGCTGTCTGCGTGGTTTTTTCGTTTCTACGTTATAAATGTAATCCGTACGATTTGAAATTTGAAAAATTTAAGGCTATACCGAAAATGAACAAGCTTAAATACTAAAAATCGATAAAAAGGAGCTTGCGGAAGAATTCTGCAAGCGCTTTCTTTTTCACCGTCTATGCCGTTTCGCGCGTTCGTCGTGGCGATTAAGAAAATCTAAATACGCGTTGGCGGTCGGTGGCGAGTTATTCACAATTTCTTGGGGTGGTGGAGAAGAAACGCTTTGCGAAGGGGTTTCAGTCGTCATTACAGGCGAAGACGTTGGTGCGGGATTAGACGGGCTGACGGGTGGATTTCCCTTAAAAAGTAGCAAAGATTTGAGTAAATCGAACAAGCCAAAACTTTCCATAAGAAAAAAATCTCCATTTTCACAAAATTTCACGCAAATTAGCCGAGAAAACAAGCCGTTTTTGGTTGCTTTAATTGACAAATTAAGCTATAATAGAATATGCGTTAATATTATCGGAAAATGTACTCTTTTCCGATTTTACGAATTTTATGAAATTTTTAAGGGAGTCCTAATAATATGCGGGATAAATTTAAAAAACTTACAAGTGTCGCGATTGCCGGCACGATGGCGTTCGCTACGGTGGCTTTGTCCGCTTGTGGCGACAAGAACTATAAAGGTACGGCGCTTGACGGCTTTGACGCTGCGGCTACGGTTACCGACAACGGTGGTTTTGCCGTTAAGAAAGGCGATTACGTTTATTTCATCAACGGTCAGGAAGACTACACCGCTGAAAACAAATACGGCGAAGTTACCAAAGGCGCGCTTATGCGTATTAAGTCGAGTGATTTGACGAGCGGACAGTTCGGCAACGCTCAAACGGTTGTGCCTATGCTTTTCTCGGCGCAAAACTTTGACGCAGGTATTTATATCTACGGCGATAGAGTTTACTACGCTACCCCTACGACCGACAAAGACCTTGACGGTAAAGTCGCTAACGACTGGATCGACTTCAAGAGCGCAAAGCTTGACGGCTCGGAAACGATGAAGGGTAACTATTTCCGTCTTGAAAACAACGACGTACAATACCGTTTCGTACAAGTAAACAACGTGGTTTACTGCGTATACGTTGACGACGGTAACTTGTATTCCTACAACACGCAAAGCGGTAAAAAGCAAACGCTCGTTGAAGGCGCAAGCAACTACTACTTCGACGAATCCGACGCGGAAAACGCTAACGTTTATTACACGATGAGCGTTACGAACAATATCGACTCTGACAACGCGACGACGGCGTCCTATAACCAAATCTACTCGGTAAACGCAGCGGCTACCGCAACGGTAAGCGAAGCGAACGGTAAGGTTTCGTATAGCGTATATTCCGACGGCGATACGAGCAAAGAAGCGTACAGAACGTACTCCTTCGACAAGTCGTACATGGAAGAAAAGAACGATGAAGCGAAGAAGGAAGACAAGAAGGCTAAGGAAGTTCCTTACGACTTCAAGGACTACACGACCATGCCTTACGTTAACCTTGGTAAACTCGTCCTTGACGGCGTAGGTAGCGCGGCGGAAATCAACCAAAAAACGCAATACAACGACGTGGACGCAGGTACGAACGAAAATGAGCCTTACGGCTACACGTACACGATCCAAAGCTATGAAAACGGCGGTTTGTATTTCACGAGAAAGAACAACACCTTCGCAGCTACCAAGCTTTACTACGTAGCGAACACGGCAGTTGCGGAAGCTACGTGGAAATCGGTTGCAGGCAACGCAAGCGTAACCTATATTACCGACAACACGACGAACGCTTCGACGAGCGCGGTTTACTATAAGACGACGGATAATAAGCTTGCTTATATCTATATCGAAGACGGCAAAATCGTTCGCGAAATTGGCGCAGAAAAGGTTATCATGGAAGAATCCGCAAGTAGCGCAACGCTTTGGATGGTTGAGGACGGTTTCCTTTATTACACCGAAGCAGGCTCGAACGGTAACACCTTGTTCCGTATCAACGTAAACGGCGAGAAATCTAGCTATAACCTTACGTGGGGTGACGAAGAATACCATAAGAGCGCGTTTGCATTCGTAGATTTCAACAGCGCTTGGTATATGCCTGAAATCATCGATAACGTACTCTTGTTCTCGAATGCGGAATCGTTCGGTAGCTATTCCTATAACTATATTTGGGCGTTCAACATGAACGGCGCAAACGGTTTGATGACGGCGGCGGAACTTAACGCAGTTGGCGAAAAGTACGATGAAGCAAAGGAAAAGATTAGCGAAGTTGCAGACGGCGATGCTGACGTTGATGCAGTTCTTAACTACGTGTTCCGCACCGGTAAGGTAGACAAATATACGGCAATTAAAAACAACGACGAATACTTCGACGACGACCAAAGAAATGCAATTAAGACCTTCGTAGAAGATACGACGGCATCCTATAGACAAAGCTATTTCGTATCCATGGTTGGCGCGTATAAGACGGCAGACTCCGACGCAATCGACAGCTACTGGACGGATTACGTAACTCCCGACGTTGAAGAAGAAGAAACGACGCAAACTGCAGGGCTTAAGGCTTGGCAAATCATCCTTATCATAGTAAGCGGTGTAATCGTTGGCGCAGGTATTGGCGGTATGATTGCTTACTTCATTTATGAATCTACGAAGAAGAAAGAAGCAGCGGCTCGCGCAAACCAAGTTGCAAATGCTTACAAAAAGCGTATCGACGTAACCGACGATAAGTCCGTTGACGTTTACAGCGACGACGAAGAAGAAACGGTGGAAGAAGCTACCCAAACGCAAGAAACTGTTGAAGAAACGGTAGAAGAAGTAGTGGAAGCTCCCGTAGAAGAAACGGCTACGGAAAGCGAAGAAGAAGCTAAAGTAGAAGAATAAACAATAAAATAGTAGGTAAAAACGGACGATTTGGAAGAATCGCCCGTTTTTTTCGAAAAAAATCAAAAAAAATTATGAAAACTGCAAAAAACGCTATAAAAACAGTTTACAAAATTGATAATTCTTAATATAATATAGCAAAATATATGAAAAGGCCCGATGTGAACTGAAATCGGGGGCAAACGAGGAAAATTTATGGCAAACTATATTTTATGTCCGAGATGTGAGTTGAACTTCATTGACGCCGACGAACAAGAATACTGCGAAGTATGCGTCAAGGAATTAAGTGGCGCAAAGAATTTCGTGGATAACTTCGAAGACGAAGACGGCGCAGATGAAATGGAACTTTGCCCGATTTGTGGCGAAAACTATATGCGCTACGGCGAAAAGATGTGCGAAGAATGTAAATCTAAATCCGAGTACGAAGCGGACGTTAGCGAAGACGAAGAAGAAAATAACGATCCCGACAAGACGGACGCTTGGAGAACGTATCTTGACGATGAAGAGGAAGAAGAAATCGACCTTGGTATTCCCGACAGCGAATTCGACGAAGAGGACGAGGAAGAAGAGATCGAAGAAACGGAAAGCGAAGAAGACGACTTCGAATACGTTTCCCCCGACGACTATTACGACTACGACGACGATGACGATGACGACGATGACGATTTCGGCAAGGACGAAGATTTCTAATCCTTATAACACGCTTATCTAACAATTAAACAAAAAAGCAACGACCTTATCGGGTAATTCCGACAAGGTCGTTTTTTGGATTTTTCTCGTTTCAAAGTCTATTCAAAACGATGGAATAGGATAAGATCTTAAAGATCGTCTGCATCCTGAACGGGCGTTTCTTCCTTAGTCGGATTGCCCGTGTAACTGCCCAAAACGTCGGTACTCGACGAAAAATCCAACAAGTCGAGCGCCTTTTTGGTGGGGGCAGGTATGCGTTTATTAGTCTTTATTTTCATTTTTCGCATTGTTCTTTTCTTTGCACTTGCCACCACAGTTCTTTGCACCACAGTTCTTTACGTTCTTTTCTTTGTTTTGAGTGTTCTTCATAACTACTACCTCCTTTTCCTAAATTTCAAAGGCGACGATTTTTTATAAACTTACCCCTTCAAAAGGCAAATGAAGTTCAACGTAGCCTTGTCCAGATTTACACAAAGGGCAAACCTTCCATGCCTGTTTCCCTACGTGCGAATGACCGCATTCGCTACAAACCCAAAGAATAGGCGTGTCGTTTTTATAAAGCGTACCTTCCTTCACGGCGTTTGCAAGATAATGGAAAATAGCGCGGTGCTGTTCTTCTACTTTCGCAACCATTTCATAAAGACTTGCGATATCGTCAAAGCCTTCTTCTCTTGCAATTTCCGCAAATTTCGGATAAATGTCCTTCGACTCGTCCTTCTCGTCGTTTTCCGCGAACGAAAGCCCTTCAACGAGTGTACCTGCGTGGAAAGGATATCCCGCGTCAAGCTTAACGTTTTCCTTGCTACCCGCCTTTTCAATCATCATATTGAAAAACTGCGTAGCGTGGAGCGTTTCGTTCTTTGCGATCGTTTTAATGGCGTCGGATAAAGTCTTGTACTTTTCCTGCATGGCAAGCTTTGCGATCATCTGATATCGCATACCTGCCTGGCACTCGCCTGCAAACGAGCTTGCTAAATTCTGATAAGTTTTTGTTTTTTCAAATTGCATAATTCATTCTCCCAAAGGCGTCGCCTTCCTTATGCAGTATGCGAAAGAAAAAGCTTGTTATACCTTTCGATTGCGTGGAATTTTTTGGTCGAACAGAAAATAAATTTCCCAAACTCCCCCTAAAACGCTTGCAAAAGGAAGGCTTTACGCGTACAATATTAGATAGGTTGAAAGGAGATAATTTTATGTTCAATATCGTATTAGTAGAGCCGGAGATTCCCCAAAACGCAGGCAATATCGCGCGTACTTGCGGCGCGACGGGTACGGCGCTCCATCTTATCCGTCCGCTTGGGTTTGAAGTCAGTGATAGATACTTAAAACGCGCAGGGCTTGACTACTGGCATCTCGTCAATATTTCCTATTACGATAGCTTTGCCGAGTTGAAAGCGAAAAACCCGAACGCGAGATTTTTCTATTTTACGACCAAAGCCCGTCATCGTCATAGCGACGTGGAGTTTAAGGACGGCGATTTTTTAGTCTTCGGTAAGGAAACCAAAGGCTTGCCCGAAGAACTCTTGCTTGAAAACGAAGAGACCTGTCTTCGTATCCCTATGTTCGCGGAGGCGCGCTCGCTCAATTTAAGTAACTCCGTTGCCATCGCCCTGTACGAAGCGTTGCGCCAAACGGATTACGAAGGTTTACTCGAAGAAGGTCAACTCCATAATCATAAATGGGAAGATAAGTAACTCGTCTGTGTATAAACTTAATAAATCTTGTCAATAACCTTTGTGGACGAAAGTTCACGGAGGTTATTTTTTATGAAAAATCATTGCATAATTTTTTTATTGTCAGTCATAATAATTTTGACGGCGTTTATCAGTTTTTTTGGAATGGACGGGGCAGGTACGAGTGTTTCTCTACCTGTTAGTGAATATTTGCGTATCCACGTCCGCGCGAATTCCAACGCAGAAGACGACCAAGCCGTTAAGTATTTAGTAAAAGATAGTATCGTAGAAGTTCTTACGCCTATCGTTAAAGATTGCCGTTCAAAATTAGAAGCGCGTGAGAAATTACGAGAAAATTTAGGGGAAATCGTCGCGGTTGCAAACTCCGTTCTCAAAGAGCAAGGGTATCGCTACACCGCGAACGCCACCATTCGCTTTGAAGAATTCCCAACCCGTGTTTATAACTCTTTAACGCTACCATCGGGGGCGTACGAAGCGTTGATTGTGGAGCTTGGCGAAGGCAAGGGGGATAACTGGTGGTGCGTGGTTTATCCACCGCTTTGCTTTTCAGGGGGAAGGGCGGTGGTCGGTGAAATCGTATATAAAAGCAAAATAGCCGAACTGCTAGGGCGGTAAGACTTACGCCTTATACATAGGAGGAGAATATGAAAAAAGCGATGAAGAAAGGAATTTTACTCTCGGTAGCGGTTACGCTTATTTCGCTTGGCGCGGGGCTTTGCTTGCCCAAGGGCGTGGACGAAATGCAAACGGACGAAATCGGGGTGGAAGAGATATGCGAAGCGGCGGTACTCCGCCAAGGCTCGAACGGTGGCGAAGTCAAGGAAGTGCAACGCCGTTTGAAACAATGGGGATATTACATGGGCGCGGTGGACGGCGTGTTCGGGGCAGGCACGAAAAAGGCAGTGATCGCCTTTCAGAAAAAGAACGGCTTGAAAGCGGACGGTGTGGTTGGCGCGGCCACGTATAAGGCGCTTGGAATGAACAGTTCGTATAATATTCTTATGAACCAAGCCCAAAGCGGTTCTAATACGAGCGGATACAAGGACGCCGATTTATACCTGCTTGCGCGGACGATTTACGCGGAAGGCAGGGGCGAACCGTACACGGGGCAAGTCGCAATCGGCGCGGTGATTATGAACAGGGTACGCTCGTCGCAGTTCCCGAACACCATTTCAGGGGTAGTGTACCAACGCCACGCGTTCACGGCGGTAACGGACGGGCAAATCAATCTCACGCCCGACGACAAGGCAATGAAAGCGGCGCGTGACGCAATCAACGGCTGGGACCCGACGGGTGGCGCGTTATACTATTATAACCCTGCCGTAGCGACGAGTTCTTGGATTTTCGATAGACAGACGGTTACCGTTATCGGTAAGCACGTGTTTGCCATTTAATAGCGAAAAAGGGGGCTAAAAATGAAGAAAAATAAACGAAAAGAAGTAGGAATCAACCGCTCGTCCGGGGCGGAAAAGGTGGAAAATATCGCGAGCAAGGAAGAAACGTTAATGCTCGGCGCGTACGGCGCGTTTGGCGCGCCTGTGTTAGAAGGTGGTATCGAGCAAACGGTCGGAAATCCTATCGACCCTGTAATGACGAGTAAGAGCGAAGAACAAAAAACCGAACGGGAAGTTATTGAGCATAATCGCGCCGAAATGGCGAGAAAAGCGGAACGGGAACGGCTTATCGCCGAGCGTAGAGTTTCTAACGCCAAACGCAAACAGGAACGAAAGCAGGCAAAAATTCACGGTGGAAATAGTGGTGGCAACCAAGGCGGAAAAGGCGGTAAAAACAACCGCCAAGAAAAGAACACGGGCGGTTGGATAGCGGCGGTAAGCGTACTTGGGGCGACGACTTTGGCGCTCGGCGCGGTGGTAACGGTAGGCGCTATTGAAATGCGGGACACTCGCCAAGGCATCGCAAGCGCGTATCAGGGGAATTTGTACGAGCTCATCGCGCTCGTTGAGTATGCGGACTCCGATTTAGACAGGGTACGCGTTTCCAACTCCCCGTCCCAACAAAGCCGAATTTTAACCGACCTTTTAGTGCAAACTCGTCTCGCTGAAAGCGTGCTTGAAAAAATGCCGATAGACGCGCAGTGGAATAGTAACTTAACGGCGTTTTTGAACAGGACTTCCGCTCTTTGCGAACGGTTGCTTGGCAAACTACGCGCAGGACAGGTATTAGACGAACGCGATGAGAATGCGATAGATCGCGCCTATGAAATCAACCGCAAAACGCGTGGAATACTCGACGGCTTAATGGGGAAATACGAAGACGGCGACTGGCTGGAATATCTAAAAGGCAAGGGTGACGACGGTATGTCTTCCATTTTGAGAGAACTTGAAGACGCCACGCTTGACGAGAATACTATCAACCAAAACGCAATCCCCGACGTCCGCGCGGGAGCAACGCCCAAGGACAGTGAAACGGAAAAGATATCGACGGCGAAAGCGGAAAATTTATGTAGGGCGTATTTCTCGGATTATAAAATCAAGTCGATAGAGTTCCAAGGCGAAACGATTTCAAGGCGGATGCAGGCGTACAATTTCGTCTTAAGGGACGAGAACGATCTTTTGCTCTACGCGCAGCTTTCGGAATCTGACGGCGAACTCATTTCCTTCGACTATTACGAGCATTGCGTCGAGCATAACTTCGATTTAGAAAACGCCAAGACGATTGCAGAGAAGTTTTTAAGCAAGCTCGGTATGGGCGATATGACGGTAGTGAAGGTAAATGAAATGGGCGCGACCGCCTCCTTCACGTTCACGTATGAAAAGGACGACGTGGTGTATTATCCCGACTCCGTTGAAGTTAAAGTCTGCGAACAAAAAGGCGTAGTCGTTGGCTATAACGGTTCGGCGTATTTGAAAAACCATAGACAAAGAGCGGACGTAACGCCAAAGCTTTCTATGGCGAAAGCGAGAGAGAAGTTGAGCGATAAGTTGGAAGTGGAAAGCTCTAGAACGGCGTTGATTGCAACCAAGCGTGGCGAAAGACTTGCGTATGAGTTTATTTGCTTGTACGACGGGCAAATGTATTTCGTGTACGTGGACGCGGACACAGGCGAAGAATTGAGTATCTTAAACGTCGGTCAGGCAAGATAATTGAAACTAGAATAAAGACAAAAAGAAAAAGGCTACGCGATGGCGTAGTCTTTTTAAGCGTTAGCGTGAAAATAAGCCTTTATCGTTGGATAGAGGGTATTTCAAAGCGTGAAAAAACGGCTGTCCTAAGAATGGACGGCCGAATTGTCGTTTAAGTTTTCAAAGGTGATAAGTGGTAAAAGGCTTATGCTCTGTCAGTTTTCTTCAAGCATCTTGCGCAAACGTAACCGCTTACTTCCTTTCCGTTTTCTACGTAAGAAACTTTTTGTACGTTTACCTTGAACGTTCTTCTCGTTTTACGGTTGGAGTGGCTTACGTTGTTACCCGAAGCTTGGCCTTTACCGCAAATATTACATACTCTGGACATATTGACACCTCCGTTTTGAGTTTATTTACTAAAATTTTGCTCTCGTATAAAAACCCGAAAAACCGTTCGGGCAAAAACAAGCATAATAACTATATCATCAATTTAATAAAAAAGCAATTAAAAACGCCCCTAAAAAAACAAAAAAATAAAAAAAATTCCGTTTTTTCAAAAAAATACTTGCCAAATGCTTTGAAATAGTGTAAAATAGGATAGAACTTGGAGATATCACTATGTCAGTTAATACTAGCAACGCTTACGGAAAAATCTCAATATCCGACCTTTCAATCGCAAAGGTTGCATCGCATACCGCAATGGAAAGTTACGGTATCGTCGGCATGGTCTCGCGTAGATTTACCGATAGTCTTTCCGAGCTCTTGAAGAAAGACGGCGGCGGAAAGGGCGTAAAAGTGACTACTTCCGGGAACAGAATTTATATCGACGTTTACGTAATCGTAAAATACGGTGTTTCGATTAGCGCCGTTGCCGATTCTTTGAAAGAAGCGATCAAGTACAAGGTGGAGAAGTTTACCGGTATGATCGTGCAAACCATTAACGTCAACGTCATTGGGGTTAAATTGTAAATACCAACGCGCTTTTCTACGGAAAGGGGACTTTCCGTGATTTTTTGCGCGCTACAATAATATATACGCGCGTACGCGCTACGCGTTATGATAAATCCGCTTTTCGCTTGTAGGCGGCATTCTCACCCCCTTATCAAAAACTAAGGAGCAATAGTAATGCATAAAACGATTAATAGTACCGAGTTTAGAAAGATGATTCTCGTCGGTGCAAAACTACTTGAGCAAAACCGCGCAAAGGTTGACGCTTTGAACGTATTCCCTGTACCCGACGGAGATACCGGTACGAACATGTCTTTGACCATGCAATCGGCAGTCAAAGAATTGACCGCTTGTCCCTCCAACGCTTTCATGGAAATTTGCGACAGCGTTTCCAAAGGCGCGCTCAAAGGCGCAAGAGGCAACTCGGGCGTTATCATGTCTCAAATTTTAAGGGGTATTTGTAACGTACTCCGTGAATGTGAAAAAGAAGTCGACGTAAAGACCTTTGTTAAGGCCCTTGAATCGGGTACGAAGGTAGCTTACGGCGCAGTTTCCGTGCCTAAAGAAGGTACTATTCTCACCGTCATTCGTATGATGAGTGAATTCGCGTCTAAAACCGGTGTTAGAAAGAAGAATTTTGAAGATTTCTTTAACGTAGTTTTGGAAGAAGGCGAAAGAGCTTTGGCGCTTACGCCCGAACTCTTGCCCGTACTTAAAAAAGCAGGCGTTGTCGATAGCGGTGGCGTTGGTTTAATGACTATTTTCAAAGGCTTTGCGGCGGCATTGTCGGGTGAGGAAGTCAATACCGCGTCGCTTATGGAGCCGATTAGCGAACCTACCGACGATTTCGGCGACAACTCCGATATTATCAATATGGATTTAGGTGAAATTCAATACGCGTACTGTACTGAATTCTTCATCATCAACTTAAAGAAGAGCACCACGCTTTCGGATATCGACAGACTCCGCGAACGCCTTATGAACTTGGGCGATAGCGTTATCTGTATCGGGGATTTGGAACTTGTAAAAGTTCACGTTCACACCAACAACCCCGGTAAAGCGCTTACCTACGCTTTAGAACTTGGCGAACTTGACCGTCCGAAGATCGAGAACATGCTCGAACAAAACCGTCAAATCCGCGCGAAAATGGAAGCGGAAAAGAAAGAAATGGGTATGCTCGCTATCTGCGCAGGTAGTGGACTTGCCGATATTTTCAAGGACTTGTTCGTTGACCGCGTAATCGAAGGCGGACAAACCATGAACCCGTCTGCAGACGATATCGCAACGGCGGCTCAAAAAATCAACGCGGAACACATTTTCGTATTCCCCAACAATAAAAACATCATTCTCGCGGCAGAACAAGCGAAAAAACTCGTTAAAAACCGCACCTTGCACGTAATTCCCACGAAGAACGTACCCCAAGGCTTTGCAGCTGCTCTTGAATTCAACCCCGAAGCAAACGCGGAAGAAAACAAGACGAACATGATCCACGCGCTTGACAACGTTAAGGCAGGTCAGGTAACGCACGCAGTTCGTACCACCACCTTGAACGGCTTTAGCATCAAGGAAGGGGACATGATCGGCTTGGACGACAAGAAGATTTTGGCGAAATCCGCAACCCCCGAAGAAACCACGCTCAAGCTCATCAACCGTATGAAAGAAGACTTCCACCAAGTCATCACTCTCTACTACGGCGAAGACGTTAAGCAAGAAGACGCGGCTGCGCTTTGCGATAAAATCGCCGAAGCTTACCCCGATTGCGACGTGGACTTCCATAGCGGTGGTCAACCCGTATATTATTACATTATCTCTCTCGAATAATGTATATTTATGCATAAAACGAAGGCGGAACATTTTTCCGCCTTTTTCGTTATCGTCGTGAAATACGGCGAGAACTTTGGACGAATGTTAAATTTCGGGCACGAACAGTTACACTTTTGCGAACTTGAAAGATAGAAAATCTAGGGCAAGGGGTTACCCCTTGTAGGAGAAAAGAAATGGATTTATTATCAATCCGCGCGGTAGGAGAAAAACGCGTAAAAGAATTTAATAAGCTTGGCATAGAGCAGGCGGAAGATTTGATACGCTACTATCCTAGGCATTATCTCGATTTGACCGAGCGCGCGTCCTTATCAACCGCCTACAACAACGATATGGTACTCGTCGCCTGCGAAGTGACGAGAGTTTTTCCCGTCAATTACGGGAGTCCTTTGAAGGTCGTAAAAGCAAACTGCACGCAGGACGGATATCCCTTTAACGTGGTTTGGTTTAACCAACCCTACGTTGCAAAGTCCTTGAAAACGGGCGAGTATTTGTTCTACGGTCGAGTGAGCAATAAGTACGGTTTACCCACGCTTACAAACCCGTCTTTTGAACCGCTGGATAGGAATTATCGCTTAAAAGGCATTATTCCCGTCTATCCCTTAAAGGGAAAAATCGGTCAGAGCGTAGTAAGAAAAGCGATTTTAGAAGCGCTTAAAAAAGTCAGGATTGACACCGTTATTCCCGACGAACTCGTGAGAAAATATAACCTACCTTCGCTTGCCCGCGCGTACTTCGACGTGCACGCGCCAACCGATATGGAACGAGTGGCGGCGGCGTCCGAACGGCTTGCGTTAGAAGAATATTTCGTTTTAATTTCCGCGTTCAAGCTCATCAAGGGCGGGAAGGAAGACGTCCGCGTCCACGATTATAACGTAACGGCAAACGACGTTCGGGAATTTACCGCTCGGTTCGGGTTTGAGTTTACCGACGGACAAAAACACGCAGTCAACGATATCTTTGAAAACCTGCATTCGCCAACCAGAATGAATCGCCTTTTACAAGGCGACGTAGGTAGCGGTAAAACGGCGGTTGCCTTATGCGGAATCTTTATGGCGGTCAAGAGCGGACACAAGGCGGCGTACCTTTCCCCGACCGAAGTTTTGGCGGCGCAAAATTATACAATTATACAAAAATATTTCCCTGAATACAAAGTTGCGTACCTTTCGGGCGGTATGACGGCGAAAGAGAAAAAGGAAATCAAGCAAAAAATCAAAGCCGGTGAAATAGATATCGTATGCGGTACGCACGCGATTTTACAAAGCGACGTGGAAATCCCAGACCTTGCCTTTATCGTCTGCGACGAGCAACACCGTTTCGGCGTAGCCCAACGCAACGCGCTTGCGGAAAAAGGTTCTGGTACGGACACGCTGGTTA
>JAZQZK010000003.1:0-3526 GCA_045634025.1 Candidatus Scatosoma sp. | reverse complement strand
CTTGCTCCAAATCGGACTCTTATCCTTGAGCGAACTCAACACTTGGTTTTTAGAACTCTTAAAAGGTGTCGGCTACGAAGGGGACGGGATTGATATACCGTCGCTTGGCGGGGTTGGATATTTTGGCGTACTCTTCGTCATCGCAGTTCTGCCTGCGATCTTTGAAGAAATCTTCTTTAGGGGCATACTCTTAAAAGGTATAAAACAGTTTGGCGAGCTTACCGCAATTTTGCTTTGTGGCGTGTTGTTTGCTTTGTATCATAAAAATCCCGAGCAAACGGTTTATCAGTTCGTATGCGGGGTAGCGTTCGCGTTCGTTGCCATTCGTTCGGGCAGTATCCTGCCTACGATAGTAGCGCATTTCTTAAACAACGCTTGGATTATCACTATGGTAAAATTCGGTTGGACGCTAGACGCGATCTATTTGCCGTTTTTAATCGTTTCAGCCCTTTGCTTTGTTTCAAGCGTAGCGTATCTTATTTTCTTTGATAAAAGCAAGCAAGAGCTTAAGAAATCGGGAACGGATAAAAAGGAGCTGAAGGACTTTTTTCTGTACGCAAGCGTGGGGATAGCCCTTTGCGGTTTGACGTGGCTTTTGAATTTGCTTGGTGGAATGTAATATGCAAAAGATATATTTCGTAGTAGTAGGAAAAATCAAAGAAAGCTTTTATCGTGAAGCGGTGGCGGAGTACGTAAAACGCATATCTCGGTTTGCGAAAGTGGAAATCAAGGAACTTCCCGAAGGGGCAAACCCCGAAGCGGAAGCGGACGAGATTTTACGCGCAGTCAAGGGATATACGATTGCGCTTGCCGTTGAAGGGGAAAAACTTTCAAGCGAGAAGCTTGCTATAAAACTTAAAAAACTCACCGATGCAGGCAAGGAAATCACGTTTATCATCGGCTCGTCTTGTGGGCTTTCGGATAGAGTGAAACAGGCGGCGGACTATAAACTATCCTTTTCCGATATGACTTTCCCGCACCAACTCATGCGCGTGATTTTAGCCGAACAGGTCTATCGCGCGTTCATGATCAACGCAGGCTCGACCTATCATAAATAATACGGAGAACTATGAGAAGATTAACGAGAGAAGAAAAATTCATGCGTGAAGCGATAAAGACGGCAAAACGCGGATTAAAGGAAGGGGAAGTACCCATCGGCGCGGTGGTCGTTTACGAAGACAAAATCGTATCGCGTGGCTATAACCGTCGCGCAAAACTCCAGCTCGCATCGGCGCACGCGGAGATGATGGCGATAGACAAAGCCTGTAAAAAATTCCATTCTTGGCGTCTCCCTGAAGGTTGCGAACTTTTCGTAACGTTAGAGCCTTGTCCTATGTGTATGGGCGCAAGCCTGAACGCGCGCGTTGCGAAAATCTATTTTGGCGCGTACGAGCAAAAGGGCAGGTCGCTCACGAACGAATTAGCCGAAGCAAATCTCTTAAACCATAAAACGGAAGTCGTTGGCGGAGTACTTGAAAGCGAATGTTCGTCGCTACTTACCGACTTTTTCTCGTCCATGCGAAAAAAGGCAAAGGAAGAAAAAGAACAGGCAAAACGCGAGCAAGAAAACGAGAGTCAATAAAAAAGAGTAAAGAATTTAGAAAAAGGCGTAATAATCGGTTGACTTAAAACGCAAAAAAAGCTATTATAAATGTATAGATAAGGGACTATAGTTAAAAACAAAGGAAAAACCCGCAGACCCGTCGCGGTAAAGCGCGGTCGCGGAAAAAATAAAGGAAGGTATCTATGAATACTCACGTAAACGAAATCAAATTGTTTTCAGGTAACTCCAACCGCCCCTTGGCGGAAGCAATCGCTAAGAAACTCAATACCGAGCTTGGCGAAATTGACGTAAACACTTTCTCTGACGGCGAAATCAACGTTCACATCGCTGAAACCGTCCGCGGTAGAGACTTGTTTATCATTCAATCTACTGCTAGTCCCGTAAACGATAACTTAATGGAATTGCTCATCATGATCGACGCTGCAAAACGCGCATCGGCAGGTCGTATTACGGCAGTTATTCCCTATTTTGGTTATGCTCGTCAAGACCGTAAGGCGCGCTCTCGTGATCCCATCACGGCAAAGCTCGTAGCAAACCTTATCACGGCTGCAGGCGCAGACCGCGTACTTACCATGGATCTCCACGCAGAACAAATCCAAGGTTTCTTTGATATCCCCGTAGATAACCTTCTCGGCGGACCTACTTTGTGTAACTACTTCCACAAACAATGCAAAATCGACGTCGTTGTCGCTCCCGACTTAGGTAGCGTAAAACGCGCAAGAAAGGTTGCTGAAAAATTCGGTGTACCCATTGCAATCATCGACAAACGCCGTCCCAAAGCAAACGTTATGGAAGTTATGAATATCATCGGTGACGTTAGCGGCAAGAACTGCCTTATGCTCGACGACATGATCGACACCGCAGGCACTATTTGTCAAGGCGCGCAAGCATTGAGAGACGCAGGCGCAAACGAAATCTACGCAGGTTGTACGCACTCGGTATTAAGCGGACCTGCTATTGAAAGACTTGAAAAGTCCGTTATCACCAAACTCGTAATGCTCGACACCATTCAACTCCCCGAAGAAAAAATGCGTGATAACTTCCACGTATTGTCCGTTGCGGACATCTTTGCGGCGGCAATCGAGAACGTATATCTCGACAAGCCCATGTCCAAGCTTTAGGACTAATTTAAGAAAACGAAAACAAATAAAAATACGAAAGACAACCGCCGTCGCTTTGCTTCGGCGGTTTCGTAGCCGATAAAGGAAAAAAGAGAACAGTATGAAACTTATCGTTGGGCTCGGAAACCCAGAAAAACAATACGAAAAAACCTTCCATAACATGGGCTTTATCGCAGTGGGTGACGTTGCGGAAATCCTTGGCGCAAAGTTCAAGAAAAAGGAATGCGAAGCGTCGATCGCCGAAGCGTTCGTTGGCGGGGAAAAGGTAATCATCGCCCGTCCGCTTACCTATATGAACAATTCGGGCAGAGCGGTAAAACAACTCATGGCAAAATACAAAATACCCGAAGAAAATCTTCTCGTTATCTACGACGACTACGATATCCCCAAGGGTAAAATCCGTATCCGCGCGTCGGGAAGCGCAGGTACGCATAACGGTATGCGCAGTATCATCGGCGAAACGGGTCTTAAAAACTTCGCGCGTATCCGCGTTGGAATCCGTGACGAAGCGGTAAATATCCCCATCATCAACTACGTCCTTTCCGAGATTAGAAAAGACGACTACGAACTCTTCGCATCCGCTTGCAACAAAGCAGGCGAGGCGGCGGCGGACTTCGCTCGTGGTCTTGACATCGAAAAGGTAATGTGTAAATACAACTAACTCACGCGAACGCTTTGCGTGAATAGGGTAAAGTCAGAATAATGCAAAAAAACTATTTCAACTTCAACGCGCTCGGTGGCGAATATCCCGCCTTCGAAACAGAAATCCGTCGTGGTACTCCCACGGCGGCGTTTGGCGTTTCGGACAGTTTGAAATATTTATTATCTTCGCTTTTATCAT
>JAZQZK010000002.1:0-9437 GCA_045634025.1 Candidatus Scatosoma sp. | reverse complement strand
AAACCGTTATTTATTTACATTGTGAATATTGCAAAATGAAAAAAAAAGTGCTATAATAAAATCGGTAATTTATTTTATTGCAAAGGAGCAAAAAAATATGAAAAAAGTATATTCCGGCAAAACCAAGGATGTTTATTCTCTTGAAAACGGCAATGTCCTCCTCAAGTTCAAGGACGACTGCACCGGCAAAGACGGCGTTTTCGATCCGGGTGAAAACACCGTAGGCTTGACGATTGAAGGTATCGGCAAAGCAAACCTTGAAACTTCCGTTTACTATTTTGAAATGCTTAAAAAAGCAGGCATCAAAACCCACTACGTTTCCGCTGATATCGAAAACGCAGCGATGGAAGTTCTCCCTGGAACGGTAGTCGGACACGGTTTAGAAGTTATTTGTCGTTTGGTTGCAACGGGTAGCTTTATCAGAAGATACGGCGAATATATCGAAAACGGCACTCGTCTTGAAGGCGGTTACGTAGAATGCACCTTCAAAAACGACGCAAAAGGCGACCCCCTCGTTACAAGCGAAGGTCTTGCAGCGCTCGGCGTTATGTCCGCTGAAATGTTCGATAGCATGAAAGCTCAAACGCTTAAAATCACGCAAATCGTAGCAGACGACTTAAAATCCATCGGTCTTGACCTTTGGGATATCAAGTTCGAATTCGGCTACAACAACGGCGAAGTTATCCTTATCGACGAAATCGCTTCTGGTAACATGCGTGTTTACAAAGGCAACGAAATCGTTGACCCCGTTGAACTTACCAAACTTATCAACAACAGATAATCTAAACAATTCTTGCATACAAAAAACGGACTTGAAAAAGTCCGTTTTTCTTTTTAGTTTTTTACGCTACTGCGATAATCAAAGCTTTTTAGTATAAGCCCTACGACGCTTATGCTGAACGCAGTCAAACGACTTCCATTGATTCAAAATCGCGTGGTTGGTTTCAAGGTTAAGGTTGGTTTCAGCGTACTCAATATCCCCCGCCGACAACATCTCCAAAAGCCGACCGATAAACACCGAAGCCACACCCTTTCTTTTATATTCCGGCAATACCCCGATAAGCGCAAGGTCTATTACCTTGGGATTTTTAATCGCGTACAAGCATTTTGCAAGCGTTATAGGCGTCAACCTACCCCCACTCTTCTGCACGGCTTTCGCGATGGACGGGAAACAAAGCCCGAAACACACCACGTTATCGTCCTTATCCAAAATAACGGACACGTTTTTCACGTTCACGATAAGCTTAAAGCTGGAAATAAGCGACTTTTTCATCTTATCAGTGAAAGGTACGGTCTGATAAATGTCCACGTACGTTTCATCGAGAATCTCAAAGAATTTATCGGCGTACTTTTTCAAGAACTCACTGGTATTCTTCGCCTCACCAAACCGCAATCCGTATTTTTCCATCATTCTCTTGGAAACACGCAAAAGTCTTTCGTCGGGTTCTTTGGGCGCGTAGAGTTTTCTCTCTTCCCAGTCCACTTCCTTTTCATACCCAAGATTTTCAATCAAGCGTTGATAGTACGGATAATTATACTGTTCTTCAAAGGTCGCCAACTGGTCAAACCCTTCGATAAGCAACCCTTCTCTATCAAGGTCGGAGAACCCAAGCGGACCAACGACGGTATCCATACCCTTCTCTCTCGCCCAGTTTTCCACCTTTTCAAAGAGCGCGTTCGCCACTTCTTGATCGTCAATACTATCAAAACGGGTAAAGCGGACACGCTTTTGATTCCATTTCTTATTACTCGCATGCTGTAAAATTCCGTGGATACGCCCAACGGTCTTACCGTCCTTTTCCGCTATGTAGAAGACGGACTCCGCCTGATCGTCGTACACGCTTTCCTTCTTAAAAAGCGCCATTTCGTCCGCGTATAAAGGGGGTACGAAATAGGGGTTTCCCTTGTAAAGTCTTAATGGGAAATTGACAAACTCCTTTATTTGTTTACGATTTTTAACTTCCTTAATCTCTATCATATTCTTCTCCTTTTATATAGTTCAGGGCATACCTGCCCACAACCTTTACGGCTTAAAGCGTCCAAAAACTTCATTGACACGGGAAAAGCTTGCAAAGGATTTAGGATATTTTTTAATAATTTTCATCATCTCAGCGATTTGTTTTTTACGTATAATACAAACGAGCATATACTTCTCTTCGCCAGTATACATACCTTGCACACGAATCTCCGTAACGCCGTGCTTAAGCTTTTGAATAAGCTCCTCTGCAATCTCGTTCGGCGTATTCGTGATAATCTCAAACTTATACCCGTCCTTAACACCCGATAAAACTTTATCGACCACAACGTTCGCAATGAAAAGGTTGATAAGGGTACAAATCACGGGCGTAATCTTCCCGTACCCAAAAAACGCGATCCCAACTACGCTCGCATCCAACCAAAAAGACACGTACGCAAGGTTTGTTTCCGGCTTCCACTTCTTAATAAGCGCGGAAATGGCGTACGTACCACCGCTAGCCCCGAACCGTTTAAGCATCATGGAAAACCCAACCCCAGAAATCGCGCCCGTTGCAATACAAGCAAACACAATCTCGAAATCTTCCGCGTTGTTCGCTTCGCAATAAGGCATAAACTTCAAAGCCGAGAGCAATTCCGTACCTAAAGACTGCACGGTCATATACAAAATCAAGAACAAACCAAGTTTCTTATTGACGTACACGCTCACCAAAACGAAGATAGGGATATTAAACAAAATCATAAGCAACGCCCAACTCACATTAATCCCGTTATAGTTAAGCAAGTGATAGGTCATCGTCGCAAGACCGCCAACCCCACCAGGCGCAAAGCCGTTGCTATTTTGGAAGAAATAATAGGCAACCGAAACGATAAACCCTGCAAGGACCGCGCAAACGACGTCCCCGATAAATTGTTTCTCTTTTGCTTTCATACGCCTTCTCCTTGAACTGCTGTTCTTTTATTATATCATAAGCAAATAAAAATGTCACGGATTTTGAAGAAAATTTTGAAAAAATAGCGATTTTGATACAAAAACTACCAACTCTCGACAAAAAAGAGCAGGTCATTCATCGCATACCTGCCCCCTACCTATAAATTTCAACGCGTACCTGCCCCTATCCTTTCAAAAACGCTTACTTGCAAGCTTTGATAAACTCTTCAAAGAGTTTTTTATTGTCTTCGTCAATTCCACAAAGCCGTTCGGGGTGCCATTGATATCCCCGAAGATACCTTTTCCCCTTCGAGCAAACCGCTTCAATTACACCGTCACTAGCAAACGCAATACCTTCAAGCCCCTCCGCAAGTCTTTTAATCGCTTGATGATGAAAGCTGTTCGCAACCATTTCTTGCTTGCAGATAAGAGTGTATAACGGCGAATCCGCCATCACGCTAACGCTATGCGACGGCTCAAACTTCGCCTGCGTTTGTCTATGCAAAATCGAGCTTTCAAACTCCGAAGGCAAATCCTGATACAGCGTACCGCCAAGCGCAACGTTGACAACCTGTACCCCACGACAAATGGCGAAAATCGGTTTCTTCAAGGCAAACGCCGTCCTAAAACATAAAAAATCAAACTCATCGCGAATGGGACACGGCTCTCCCGCATTCGGGTGCAGTTCTTCGCCGTAATATTTAGGATCAATATCCCCACCGCCCGTCATTAGTAAACCGTCACAGTTTTCAAGCAGTTTCAAGATATTTTCCTTCTCACTCGTAATCGGTAAAACAAACGGCGTTCCGCCTGCGTTTTCAATCGCTTTCACGTAAGAACAATCCACGCAAACCAACCCGTCCCTAAAATTCGGCGTAATCGCAATCAACGGTTTCATAAACACTCCTTTAATACTAGTATCCTTATACTCTATGCTTCTTATAACGAAAAGTTCATAAAAGAACGAGCCATGCGCCTGCATAGCTCGTTCGTATTCTTATAATGAATTATTCTTCGTCCGTTTCGGAAGCTTCTTCCGTCACTTCGTCTTCAACGACTACGGTATCGTCGATTTCTTCTTCGACCACCGCATTGAGTTCTTCCGGCGAAAGATCCGCCGCCGTTTCTTCGGGCGCAAGCGTTTCCGCTTCGTCGTCGCGTTCGGTAACGTCAACTGTAGCAACAAGGCTATCCTTAACGTTCATTACGCGTACGCCACGCGTCGTTCTACCGATACGGCTAATGGTGTCTGCGTGCATACGGATAATCGTACCACCCGTCGTGATAATCATGATATCGTCTTCGTCGCTAACGAGTTTCATATTGACAAGCTCGCCCGTCTTTTCATTGAACACGCCTGCCTTGATACCCTTACCGCCACGGTTTTGCAAACGATAATCTTCAACGCTCGAACGCTTACCATAACCACAGGACGTAAGCGTGAACAAGTCCTTAGACTTATCAATAACGAGCATATCGACGAGAATATCGTCTTTAGAAAGGTTAATAGCGCGAACGCCTTGCGTGCCTCTGCCCGTAGGACGAACGTCCGTTTCCGCAAAGCGGATACACTTACCTTCCTTGGACGCAACGATGATTTCGTCTTCACCGCTCGCGAATTGAACGGAAATCAAATCGTCTTCTTCCGTAAGCTTAATGGCAATCTTACCATTCTTAGCAATACGCTTGAACTCGTCCATCGAAGTCTTCTTAATCAAGCCCTTCTTGGTCGCCATAACGAGATATCCGTTACCGTCGTCCTTCATAGGCAATACCGTTTGAATCTTTTCGCCCGTTTCAAGCTGAACGATATTAACGACGGCTCTACCCCTTGCCGTACGGTTAGCTTCGGGAATTTCATAGCCCTTTACGGAATATACTTTACCTTTTGACGAGAACAACAAAATCGGGTCGTGTGTGGAGCAAACGAACATCTTTTCCACGTAGTCCTCGTCTTTAGGACGATGCGCCGTGATACCCCTTCCGCCTCTGCCTTGGGCTCTGTATTCCGCAACGGGCAAACGCTTGATATAACCCGAATGGGTAAGGGAGATAACGACGTCTTCACGGTCGATAAGGTCTTCGTCGTCGATGTTACCGTAGTCCACGGAAATTTCCGTTTTACGAGGGGACGGGTAACGAGTCTTGATTTCGGTAAGGTCGTTTTTGATGATTTCAAATACGCGCCATTCGTTCGCCAAAATATCCTTCAAATCAATAATCGTCGCATGGAGGGCAGCCAACTCGTCACGGAGTTTTTCTACTTCCAAAGACGTCAATCTTTGAAGTCTCATTTCAAGGATAGCGTTTGCTTGTTTTTCGTCAAGCACGAACGCTTCGGTCAAGCCTGCGATAGCCGCGTACTTATCCTTGGATTCTTTGATAATACGAACGACTTCGTCGATGTTTGACAAAGCAAGTACCAAACCTTCGATAAGGTGAGCGCGTTCTTCCGTCTTATTAAGCTCGAAACGAGTTCTTCTGACGATAACTTCTTTTTGGTGTTGCAAATAGTAATACAAAATATCGCGAAGGTTGAGAGTTTTAGGTTCGGTACCATTCTCAACGAGCGCAAGCAAGATAATACCGTCGGAAATCTGCAATTTCGTCTTCTTGTAAAGGGTATTCAAAACGACCTGCGCGTTCGCGTCCTTCTTACATTCGATAACGATTCTCATACCGTCGCGGTCGGACTCGTCACGGATATCGGAAATACCTTCGATACGTTTATCGCGTACCATGTCCGCGATCGCTTCGATAAGCTTCGCTTTATTGACCTGATAAGGAATCTCGGTAACGACGATACGGGAACGGATATTTGCGCCCGCGCCGTACTCTTCAATCTCGCACTTGGAACGGATAACAAGGCTACCTTGCCCCGTTCTATAGGCGTTACGGATACCGCTTCTACCCATCAAAATACCACCCGTAGGGAAGTCAGGAGCGGGAATATATTCCATAAGCTCGTCAACCGTGATTTCGGGGTTGTCAATCATCGCAATCGTACCGTCGATAACTTCTGCAAGGTTATGGGGCGGAATGTTCGTCGCCATACCAACTGCGATACCGTCCGAACCGTTTACGAGCAAGTTAGGATATCTTGCAGGCAATACGGTGGGTTCTTCTTCACTACCGTCGAAGTTAGGGATAAAATCAACCGTCTCTTTGTCAAGGTCCTTGAGCATTTCCGCAGCGAGCTTGGTAAGTCTTGCTTCGGTATAACGCATAGCAGCGGCGGAGTCACCGTCGACAGAACCAAAGTTACCATGCCCGTCAACGAGCGGGAAACTAATGGTGAAATCCTGCGCAAGTCTAACGAGCGCGTCGTAAACGGAGCTATCGCCGTGGGGGTGATATTTACCCATACAGTCACCGACGATACGCGCGCATTTTCTAAACGCTTTATCGTTATACAAGCCCATTTCGTGCATAGAGAACAAAATTCTTCTATGAACGGGTTTCAAACCGTCGCGGACGTCGGGAATCGCGCGCGATTTATTAACCGCCATCGCGTAGGCAATGAACGAACGCTTTAACTCTTCGTCCACCTCGACGTCTATCATTTTCGTCATTGAAAGTGTTTTCTTAAATTCTTCAGTCAATTCAGGACTGGTTTCTCTTTTAGCCATTTTTCATTTTCTCCATTAAACGTCAAGGTCGGTTGCGAGAGCTGCGTTTTCTTCAATAAACTTTCTACGAAGTTCAGGATTTTCACCCATAAGCATCGTAAACATCTGATCGGCTTCGGCAGCGTCTTGAATGGTAACGCGAACGAGCGTTCTCGTTGCAGGGTTCATGGTCGTATCCCAAAGCTGTTCTTTACTCATTTCCCCAAGCCCTTTATAGCGTTGGTATTCAACCTTACCGGGCGCGTTCTTATCGTACTCGATTTTCTCTTCTTCGGAGTAGAGATAATCCACGTTGCCCTTATAAGTCGCCTTGTAAAGCGGGGGTTTCGCCGCGTACACGTGTCCGTGTTCGATAAGCGGTCTCATAAAACGGAACAAGAACGTGTAAAGAAGGATACGGATATGCGCGCCGTCGACGTCCGCGTCGGTCATGGAAATAATACGGTCGTAACGGAGCTTGCTTTCGTCGAAATCGTCCAAAATACCGCAACCAAACGCCGTAATCATGGACTTGATTTCTTCGTTTTCAAGTACGCGGTTAAGCCTTACCTTTTCAACGTTCAAAATCTTACCACGGAGCGGAAGGATTGCTTGGAAACGTCTATCACGGCCCTGTTTTGCCGTACCGCCTGCCGAGTCCCCCTCTACGATATAAATTTCGCAAAGTTCGCTACGCTTATCCGCGCAGTCCGCAAGCTTACCAGGAAGCGTGGTGCTTTCCAAAATCCCCTTTCTTCTCGTGAGTTCTCTTGCGCTACGCGCCGCGTCACGCGCCTTTTGCGCCGTGATACAACGAAGCACGAGCTCTCTCGTAACCGAAGGATTTTCTTCAAGGAAAGTACTCATATGCTCGGAAACGCATCTGTTAACGAAGGTACGGATAGTACTGTTGTTGAGCTTGTCCTTGGTCTGCGATTCAAATTGCGCGTTGGTGAGCTTTACGGACACAACCGCCGTAATACCTTCACGCACGTCTTCACCCGAAAGCTTGTCGTTGTCTTTTAAGATATTCAGCTTTCTGCCCGCGTCGTTGATGACCTTGGTAAGCGCCATCTTCAAACCTTCCACGTGCGTACCGCCGTCGATGGTGTTGACGTTGTTAGCGTAGCTGTAAATAACTTCGTTATAACCGTCGTTGTATTGAATTGCAACTTCGCATACGGTATCCCCTTCCGTCTCTTCAAAATAAACGGGAGTAGGGAAGAGCAATTCTTCACGGTTCTTATTGAGTTCTTCAACGAAGGACATAATACCGCCTTCGTAGCAGAAGGAGTCTTTTCTTTCTTGACCAGCGCGCGTGTCTTCAAGGCTAATACGAAGCCCCTTGTTCAAATACGCAAGCTCACGAAGTCTACCCTTTAAGGTATCGTAATTAAAGAGCGTGGTCTCGAAAATTTCCGCATCGGGAAGGAAGGTAACCTTCGTACCCGTCTTATCGGTATCGCCAACGATCTGCACGCTACGTTGAGGCACACCGCGATTATAGACTTGCTTATAAACGTGACCGTTTTGGCTAACTTCCGCTTCAAGCCATTCGGACAAAGCGTTAACCGCCTTCACGCCGACGCCGTGCAAACCACTCGAAACCTTGTAGCCCGAATCCCCGCCAAACTTACCGCCGGCGTTGACCTTCGTGAATACGACTTCCAAAGTAGAAATCCCTTCTTTGGGGTGGATATCGGTGGGAATACCACGTCCGTTATCTTGAACGGTACAGCTACCGTCCTGATTGATGGTAACCTCGATATGCGTACAATACCCAGCGAGCGCTTCGTCGATGGAGTTATCCACGACCTCGTGAACGAGATGGTGTAAACCCTTCGCGTCGGTGGAAGAAATATACATACCGGGACGTTTTCTAATGTGTTCAAGACCGTCTAAAACTTGAATCTGTTCGGCGCCGTATTCGCCTTCTACTCTTTCAGCCATTCTTTTCTCCTTTTTTTAATCAAGCCGACGTTGCTTAAACTCCGCCGAATTGACTCCTTCCTTTTTTAACAAAAAAGGAAACGGTTATTTTACACTATTATACCACACCTAAAAAAATATTTCAAGTCTTATATGCCACTTTTTTGAATATTTTTTCTAAAAAGCCGTAAAATGCCCTAATTTTTTGCGATTATCTATAATTTGAGAGAATATACGGCCATAAACCCGAACTCTAAAAATAAGCGGTAAATAACAAGCGACGAGAAAACTCCCGTCGCTTGTTCCACTTTTCAATTTTACTCTTCCTTATTCCAAACGACAGGCGTTACGCCGTCGGTATCGTAATGCCAATAATTCCCCTCTTCCGTAGGCTCACTTTCACTATAATAATATCTCTTTGCGTTGGTTAAACAGGAGTTACCATAAAAATGAATACTAATTTCCGCCCACTCGCTTTCCGAGCCTTTATAATATACATTCGTCAAGCTATCGCAATAAGCGAACGCCCTTCCACCTATCGAAGTTACGTTGTCGCCGATAACCACACTCGTCAAGCTATAGCAATTATAGAACGCAGAACTTCCTATCGTGGTTACACTATCGCCTATCACCACACTCGTCAAGCTTGAGCAATTATAGAACGCCTCTTCACCTATCGTAGTTACACTATCGCCTATCACCACACTCGTCAAGCTTGAGCAATTTTGGAACGCATGATCACCTATCGTAGTTACACTATCGCCTATCACCACACTCGTCAAGCTTGAGCAAGAAGAGAACGCATCTTCACCTATCGAAGTTACACTATCAGGTATGGTTATGCTATTCATTCGGGAACAATTAGAGAAGGTGTAACCAGCAATTATCTTTGTGTTTTCGTGTATCGTATACGTGCTATAATTTGAGTTGGTTGTTTCTATCAATGCAAAATAGGGATTATTCGCGCTCCCTAAATATTTGCAATTCCCGTATTC
>JAZQZK010000001.1:0-4019 GCA_045634025.1 Candidatus Scatosoma sp. | reverse complement strand
TGGACAACGCTTCCGTCCGCAAGCGTAACCGCGCGGTCGCCGTAGCCGTGCGCGTAACGACCGTCCGTGAAAATTCCTGTATCGAAGGCTGAACGCACGGTTTCGTCTAAAAAGTCCGCCCGAAAATCCATCGTTGCGATTTTATCATACCCTTCCTTGACGTTTTCCGCGTAGCCGATAATTCCGTTGACGAGAAAGAAATTTTCATCCTTGTCAAGTGGTTTTTCCCAGTCGTTGAGCGTGCAGATAAGTTTTTCGCCTTCAATGGGTAAAAGCGCGTCCATATCCACGCCACGATAACGACGGATTTCGGCGTTTAAGGAGTTTCGGGTGCGGTTGAGTCCGCAAATAATTTGGTCTGCTTTTAAGAAAATCTCTTTTCGCTTTTCACCGCGTAAAGCGGTTTTGGGGATAACCGACACTTTATCGTCGTAATTGCCGTACGGGATAGGCTTGCCTTCCCTTGCAAGCGTGGCTACTTTGACGATAGGATTGCCTTCCGCTTGACGGACGATTTCCGTCAACGTGTAGTCGATAAGTTGCATCAACGGGCAAATCCCGTTTACGGGCGGGAGCTGGGCGCCGTCGCCACTAAAAAGGCATTTTACGCCAAAACTCAAAAGGTCGCGAAGGACGTCGGCGGCGATCATGGACGCTTCGTCGATTACGATAAGCTTGATTCTTTCGTCTATCTTATCACGCTTGATAAAGGACAGGCGTTCCGTTTGAATTATTTCTCCGTTCTCGTCCACGTCGAAATCGTCTTCGTCGCGTACGTAAATTAAACTATGTAACGTACTCGCGGGCGTACCGCGTTTTACGAGAATGGACGCGGCTTTTCCCGTCGGACTCACAAACACCACTTCTTCCCCGACCTTGAGCTTTATCTCGTTCCTAACCACGTAGTCGATTAAAAAGGTTTTTCCCGTTCCTGCATAGCCAGAAAGCACAAAAAATTGGTCGTCACTATTAAAAAACCATTCCTTTATTAAATTTTTTGCAGTTTCTTGGTCTGCCGTTAATACCTTTTTCATAGCCACTATTATATCACCTTTTTTTGGAAATAGCAAGCGTTTTCAAACATTCGTTCGTAGTTTTTTTATAATTATTTTTTAAGTGGTATTCCCTTAAGTTCTTGCAAATTTTACGTTGACGAGTTTGCCAAACAGGTTCATAACGACGGTTATTTCGCCGTTTGCTAGCGGGAATTTTTTGTCGATTTTCAAAAGCATCCATTGACCTGTTACGCGCAAGGTTTTTTCTTCAAAATCGTACTCGTAGGAAAGCGGGACTTTTCCCGACTCCCCTTTTTTTAATTTGTAGGTTACTAATAATTCGCCCTTGGTTTTGAGTTCTACGCGTAAATATTCGAAGATGTCTTTTTTGTCTTCGCTACCGTAATATAGCCGTTCGCATTCGTAAACGCCAAGATAGGGTTTTGCAATTTCTTTTAAGGAGTCGCCCTTCTTGTCTTTGACGGTAAGTTCATCCGCTTTTACGTGTGTTTGGGCGGGGCAGGTATGCGATTTTGTTTGCATTTCTAAATTTTGCGACAGTAAAATTACGCATAAAAACAACGCCGAGATTGTAATTTTTTTCAAAGAATTAACTTTCATTTTCACTCCTTAACGCTTGAAATATTTTTGATAGTCAAACTGTTTGCCGTTTATGAGATAGTACGCCGTATTATACAAAAAATCCGCGAGTATCGCCGTCCATAAAATCGCCGTTAGGCTACGCTTTAAGCGGTTTGGGATAGAGATAAGTTTTCCCTCAAGCCACGGTAACGGGAATTGTGCGAAAAAGGTCATTAAAATCCCCCAACCCAAAGAGATGGGCAGGCAAATCACACCCTTATAACAGTACGGCATACCGTTATACGACCAAAGGGAAAGACCTACTCTCTCAAACGCCAAGCCAACGATAAGCTCGAATAAGGTTGCTAAAAAGCAAGCGGTGAAAAAGTAGAGAAAAAGCGAGAGAGATTTTAGTAAAAACTTCGCTAAAACTCGTACCTGCCCCCTGTCTTTGTTTGTTTTATTTAGAAAGTACTCGTAAAAACGCCCGTTCGTTGGCTTGCCGAAAACAAGGAAAAGGATACATACCGGCGCGCCGTAGATAGGACAAAACGGGAGCGTTAAAAAGCCCCTATCGCAAAAACTTCCGCTTTGGATAGAGCAAAGCGTGGTTTCAAAAAGCCAACCGATAAAGGAAACGCTGAAAAACAGTAAAGATACCGATTGAAAATCTCTTTTTGCGATCTTATCCATGTTCTTCATAGACGCTCCCCCTTCCTTTTTAGCGTTTGCATTCTGATAAAAATTTATTCAAGCGATATGACAAAAACAACGAACGCTAAAAGCGTTCGCCGTTTCTCGACCGTGTAGTCGTTTGAATTATATTAGTTATCCGTAGTAAAACCGTTCCAACCCGTAGAGCAACTACAACCGTTCAAGCCGTATTGACGAGCGTAGTACGCGTCGCCGTTAATTACTGTAGCCGAAGAGTTGGTCGCGCAAAGGCTACGACGACAACCACAGCCACAGCCGTTGCCGTTCGTCCACGTTCCTGCATTTCCGCAATCGAGCGTAGTCGTTCTCCTTACGAGGCAAGTTCTGTTTGTGATCGGGAAGAAAATCCCGTACACGCCGTTTACGAAGGTGTTCGTACCCCAGCCGTTATTCGCGGTGTTCGTGACGTTCCCACAACCGCAACCACAGCCGTTGCCGTTCGTCGTATTCGTTGTGTTCGTGATATTTCCATAGCCACAACCACAGCCACGTTGCCAAGTATTTCTCGAAGAATTACAACAAGTATATAACATAGAAACCTCTTGTGTAGTGTATTTGAGAGATAACTCTCTTATACTGCAATATATGCAAAGTTTCTATGAAATTGTGTTTTTATAAAAGTTTGTTTTTGGGGCAAACTTTGATACAGACACCGCAAACGCTACCTCTGCCTACGTCTTGGAAATGCTCTTTCATATATTTGGAGCATTTTTCGGGGTCGTAATTGCGTTCGCCGTCCGTGGTGGGTAGCGAGCCGAAAATCGCGCCTGACGGACAGGCTTTTACGCAGAGCTGACAGTTACCGCAAGCGTTTCCCATAATCCCCTTTTCGTTTACAAGGGGCAGGTCCGTTAAGACGGTGGCAAGGCGGACCTTACTGCCGTATTGTTCGGTTAAAAATAATCCGCTTTTCCCTACGTACCCAAGCCCTGATTTTACCGCCATCGTCTTATGCGCGACCACGCCACGATAGGGATTTTGCTTGCCAAGGCTTTGGCTTGCGGCGACAGGATAAGCGTTATAGCCGAGCTGTTCCAAACGCTCCGTAAGCTTAAAAGCGATTGTATCGAGCAAGGAGTTTGCCGCGCGGTAGTGTTGGAAATAGGAAAACGAAGGTCCGTTTTCTATCGTTTTCAAGACGCTATCCGAGAGTTTGACGGCAAACGAGAAGGCGTATTTGAGAGTTTCTTGACCTATAATCGGGGAAGAGTCCAGTTCGCAACCGCCGACGAGAACCGCGCCTTGCTCTAAAATAAATTGTTCTAATTGCTGTTGCGTATTATTTTTCAAACTTAAAATCCTGCCATTTTCCGCCTGTTAAACGGTGTATTTCTTCGGTAGCCAAGAACCATTTTTCTACCGTTTCGCGTTCGGGATAGAATTCCATAAACTCGCCTTTGTAGAAGGTGTAGAATCTCGATACGTCCGTACACATTCCGTAGGTGGGGACTTCCGCAGACGCGAGGTGGAAGGTGAACGGCTTGCCGTTTCGAGTGCCCTCATAGGTAAACCCATCCTTCGTCAAAGTGATTGTACCCTTACCGACGATTTCACTGGTTTTTTGCTCCTTCAAATGCTTATAAGTGGGCAGATTGCCAAGCTCTACTTCTTCGCGTAGAACGAAGTCGGGTGCGCTTACGGCGATTTTTGCGCGACGTCTTTGCAAGTCGAACCACTCTGTTTGAGTGGTAGGGATTACACAGCTCTCGTCGAGCGGAGTCATTGCAT